>JAKAMM010000253.1 GCA_021812905.1 Chloroflexota bacterium
TCAATAACTATGCCATCTTTCAAGGTGTGGATGAGGTCGTGCCTGTGGACGTGTACGTGGCAGGTTGCCCGCCGCGCCCCGAGGCTTTGATCCATGGCGTGATGACACTGCATGAAAAGGTCAGGGCTGAGAAATTCAAGGATTTGGTGAAAGCATAGTAAATAACACAAATGTAGTAGCGACTTAAGTCGCTACTACGATAAGTAGGTAGTTTCATGGACAATAGACTCGAAAATATCGTGCAAGCCTTGCAAGGAAAATTCGGCGCGACGTTTGAAGAATTTCGCGGTGAAGCACATGTATTTGTCAAAGTGGAGCAAATCATCGAAGCGTTGAAACTTCTGCGAGATCACGATGATTTCGCGTTGCTCTCCACGCTGACGGCTGTGGATTATTGGCCGCAAGAGACGCCGCGCTTTCACGTGATCTATCAACTCACATCGCTGACGCAAAATCTGTCAGTACAGTTGAGAGTTCCAGTAAACGGGAGCCAGCCCAAGGTCCCGACCGCGACCGGACTCTTTCAGGCCGCGAACTGGCGCGAGCGCGAAGTCTACGATATGTTCGGCATCGAGTTCGAAGGTCATCCCGATCCGCGCCGTATTTTGATGCCCGAAGATTTTAAAGATCACCCATTGCGAAAAGATTTTCCGCTGGGTTATGAAGAACCGCAGTTCACTTTTAACTTTGAAGAAATTGACCTGCGCAAGCCCTACGCCAAGGAATAGCCATGAGCGAATTCCAGTTGCAAGAAGTTCCTGTTGGACCCTACAAGCACCTCGTCTCAGAACGCGCTTTGACCGGCGAAACCATGATGCTCAACATGGGGCCGCAACATCCATCCACGCATGGTGTATTGAGATTGTTGCTTGAACTCGATGGTGAGACCATTATCAACTGCATCCCCGATATTGGCTACCTGCACACCGGCATTGAAAAAAACATGGAGGCCAAGACTTATCAAAAGGCCGAGGTGATGAGCGACCGCCTCGATTACATGAACCCGATTGGCAACAATCTGGCTTACGTGATGGCGGTTGAAAAACTTGTTGACCTCGATGTGCCCGAACGCGCGCAGGCTTTGCGCGTGATCCTGGCCGAATTGCAACGCATCTCTTCGCATCTCGTCTGGCTCGGCACGGCAGCGCTCGATATCGCCGCCATGTCGGTTTTCCTATATTGCTTCCGCGAGCGCGAACAAATCCTCGATATTTTCGAGCTGGTTTCCGGTCAGCGCATGATGACGAGTTACATCCGCCCCGGCGGTGTGTGGCGTGATGTGCCCGTTGAATTCGAAGCCGCCGTGCGTGACTTTATCAAAATTTTCCCGAAGCGCATTGATCAATATGAAGCATTGCTGACGAATAACCCGCTCTTCTTGGACCGTGTGGCGGGCATCGGCAAATTGAGCAAGGAGGACGCCTTGTCTTTCGGCGCCACCGGCCCCAACCTGCGCGCCTCCGGCGTAGACTGGGACTTGCGCAAAGTTCGCCCGTACATGGGTTATGAACAATATGATTTCAAAGTTCCAACGCATACGACTGGTGATGTGCGTGCTCGTTATCTCGTGCGCGTGCAGGAGATGCGCGAGTCGCTCAAGATCGTCGAGCAAGCTCTGAATAAATTGCCGCTCGGCCCGGTCCATAGCGAGAACCGAAAATTCGTCCCGCCGCCGCGCTCGGAGATCGGCGTGAGCATGGAAGCTCTCATCCATCACTTCAAGTTGTGGACGGAAGGTTTCCCTGCGCCGAAGGCTTCGATCTACAGCGCCGTCGAAAGTCCGCGTGGTGAGTTGGGCGTTTATCTTGAAGGCGATGGCGGTCCGAAACCGTATCGTGTTCACTGGCGCACACCCTCGTTTGAAAATCTCGAAATCCTGCCCATCATGGCGAAGGGACATCTGGTCGCTGACCTGGTCGCCATCATCGGCTCGATTGACATCGTCCTCGGAGACATTGACCGATGAGTCTCGCAAAAAAATATTCCAAGGAAGTAAAACAAATTTTGTCGAAATATCCGGCCGAGCACAAACGTTCGGCGGTCATGCCGTTGCTTTATCTGGCGCAACGCGAAGAGGGCTATGTCAACAAAACTGCCATGCAGGATATTGGCAAAATTCTCGATATGACCGAGACGGAAATCGCTTCGATTGTCGGCTTTTATACGTTATATCACGACGAGAAGGCTGGAAAGTATCGCATGCAGGTTTGCACCGATCTGCCGTGTGCGTTGCGTGGCGCTGAACAGTTCATGGATTCGTTGTGCGGCAATCTCGGCGTCAAGGTCGGTGAAACCACTCCTGATGGTGTGGTCACGCTGGAAGCCGTCACCTGCCTCGCGGCTTGCGATAAAGCGCCGATGTTCCAAATCCAAAGCCCCAATGGTCTCGAATATCACGAGAACATGACCGTGGATAAGACCATAGAGCTTGTCGAGGCGCTCAAGAAGTCTGGGACGGAGGTGAAATAATGGCTTCCGTCATTCTTCGACATCGTGAAATCCCTGATATCCACAAACTGAATGTTTATAAAAAGAACGGCGGCTTTGACGCGTTCAAGAAAGCCGTCACGAAAATGCAGCCCGCCGAAGTGACGGACGTCGTCAAGAATTCCGGCTTGCGAGGACGCGGCGGCGCGGGTTTTCCGACCGGCATGAAGTGGTCGTTCATTGATAATAAGAATTGGCCGCATTATGTCGTTGCCAACGCCGATGAATCCGAGCCGGGAACTTTCAAGGATCGCGAAATTATGGAAAGCAATCCCTTCCAGTTTTTGGAAGGCGTGGCTCTGGTTTCATTTGCGGTCGGTGCGAACGCGGCTTATGTTTATCTGCGCGGTGAGTTCTGGCAGATTGCCAAATTCCTCGATGAGAAAATCGCCGAGATGGAAGACGCTGGTTATCTTGGCGAGAAACTTTTCGGCACAGAATATTCGCTGAAAATCTATACTCACCTCGGCGCGGGCGCGTATATCTGCGGCGAGGAGACCGCCATGCTTGAATCCATCGAAGGCAAACGCGGACAGCCTCGCATTCGCCCGCCGTTCCCCGCCGTTTACGGACTTTATGGCAAGCCAACCGTCGTCAACAATGTTGAAACATTGACCAACCTGCCGCTCATTATCCAGAACGGTGCGGATTGGTATAAGTCGCTCGGCACACCCGATAGTGCGGGCGTTAAAATATTCTCACTTTCGGGTCGCGTTCGCAAACCCGGCAACTACGAATTGCCATTTGGCGCCACCTTCCGCCAGTTGATCTACGAACACGGCGGCGGGGTGCTGGAAGGACATCCGGTCAAGGCCATCATGCCTGCCGGCGCGTCTTCATCCTTTATTCTGGTGGATGACAAAGTGCTCGACACACCGATGGATTATGCCAACGTGCGCACGCTCGGCGCGGACCTCGGGTCGGCCTCCGTTATCGTGATCGACGACACCGTTTCGATTGACTGGGTCATCAATAAGACCATCCATTTCTTCAAACACGAATCGTGCGGAAAATGCACCACCTGCCGCGAAGGTACCTATTGGATGATGCACTTGATCGATGATATTCGTGATGGCAAAAATTCAACGGCCAATGTGGATCTGCTGCTCAACGTCGCCAAACAGATGCAGAACAAATGCCTGTGCCCGCTGGGAGAATTTTCCACGATGGCGGTTGTGACGGGCATCGAGCGCTTCCCGCAGGATTTTAGAAAGCAATAAGCAAAACGTAAAACGCAATTGCGTTTTGCGAAATGCGTTTTGCCTTCGGAGACTTATGACAAAACAAGTCACACTTACGATTGATGGAAAACAGGTAACGGTTCCCGATGGGATGTTGGTTGTGGATGCGGCCAAAATAGCGGGCATTGACGTGCCCGTCTTCTGCTACCATCCCAAGATGGAACCGGTTGGTATGTGCCGTCAGTGT
>JAKAMM010000254.1 GCA_021812905.1 Chloroflexota bacterium
CAAGCGGAAGAGTGCGGGTGATGAGCGCTTCGAGCGTCAACGTGACGCTGGCCGGGCTGACGGTAATGATACGTACCGGGCGCGCGTTTATTTGAATCTGCAAATCGAGTTTATGTTCACCTGCACCGAGACCGGAGAGATCGAGCACGGCGCGTACACCATTAGCTTGCGTTGTTAATCGATCCCAGACGGAGCGTGGCGCGCGCAGGGTGACTTGCACTCCCTGCGGTATGTTACCGTTGACGATCAGGCCGGAATCTTGACCGACGATCTGGATTTTGATGGGGTAGGGGTAGGCGCGGACTTCATCCGGGTCGGCGGCTGTGACAGCGGCCACCCAAACGGCCAGGGCGAGTGCAAAGGCCCATAAGAAGGTACGGAAGTTCGTGCCAAAGCGGCTTAACATTTCAATCATCCTTGCGTGAAAAAAGATAAGGGAAGAATCGTCCAAGCCAGTTGTTACTTTGCTGTTTGGCTGTTGGCCTGAAGAAGGCGATCAGAATATTTTCCAACCGCTCCGGGTCCAGCCGGCGGATCATGCGCCCGGCGTGGGCGATGGCAATGGCGCCGGTCTCCTCCGAGACGACGACCGCGATGGCGTCACTTTCTTCCGAGATGCCCAGTGCGGCGCGGTGGCGGAGTCCCATCTGACGTTCGGGGGAGCGGTTCAAGATTCCGCTCGAGGAAAGGGGCATGACACAGGCGGCCGCGACCAGCCTGGGTCCGGAAAGAATCGCCGCGCCGTCGTGCAGGGGTGTGTTTGGGTAGAAAACCTGCAATAATATTTCAGGCGTGACGGCAGAGTCCATCAACACGCCGGTCTGGATGTACTCGTCGAGATTGTCGAGTCTTTGCATCACGATCAGCGCGCCGTGTTGACGGGCCGAGAGTCTTGCCGCGGCGGTAACAACGGCGTGAATGGTTTGTTCGAATTGGGCGTGCGTGTTCCTTCCAAAGGCGGGCAAAAAGGTCCCGGCACGGCCAATACGTTCGAGCGCGCGGCGGATCTCCGGCGCAAAAACCACGGGGATGGCCAGCAGGAGCGCGGGTATTGAATTACGGACAAGCCATGAGAAAGCAGGCAGGTCTACAAGGCTGGTCAGGAGCACAAGCGAGACGACGATCAGGATGACGCCGCGCATTAAGACCATTGCCTGCGTACCGCGCAGCCAATACAACGAGCCAAAGAAGATTAATGTGACTAATGAGATGTCAATTGCGCTCAGCAAATTGACACGTTGAAAGATGAAGAGGAGGTTGTTTAGGAAATCGGTCACAGGTTTCTATGCGGTAATCAGGTAATTAGGGATCAAGGCGATGTGGCCTGATAATTTTCCTAAATACCTGTTCAACTAGATTGGGCGCAAGACTCGGTCTTGTCGCAATTGTTTGAAGAATAATAAACTATCTTTCGTCATCGATTCAAGGGCAGCATCTGTCCAAGCCTGGACACCAAGTGCATCAGGCGTGCGGCGTTCGTAGCCCAGTTTTTTCCAAGTCTCCAGGTAGGGACTAAGATCAGCGGGAGCAAAAATCAAGGAAGCTTCGCATTGCAGGTCATTGGACGCTCTTTCGACTTCGGAGATTAAAGTCTCAAGGCCTTTGGCGATGTCAATTCCGTTTTCCAAATATAACTCGGTCGTGCGGGCTACGAGATTTTCAACCTGCCAGCCGGCTATGCCAATGATATCCTTTCCGCTTTGTAAGAGCATGTAGGCCTTCTCGCCGAATTGCGCCATTACATCGTCCGCACCCAGTCGTTGTTTGCCTTTGCTCAAACGGGTGATCAAATCGGCGATGGTTTGTGAATTCCTTGGCTTCCCGCGGCTGACGCTAAACTCACCGACTGCGCCTTGTTTGATCATGGTCGGTTGTGTCAATTCTGTGGAAGGGACACCTTGCTTCCAGGCATTGCTGACCTGTTTCCATAAATCGTCGTACGACCCCATATTGCGGATCACAACATTGGCCGCCGCGATCTTCTCATCCTGTGCCGATTGAACGCTGATGCGTTGCTGCGCCTCTTCATATTTCAAGTTGCGTTTCCGCATCAGGCGTTCCACCTGGACCTCCATCGGCGCGTACGTGACCCAGACCGTATCGCACATCTGACGGAGTTCGCTTTCGAGCAATTTAATAGCCTCGATCACGATCACACGTTGGCTGGCCCGTTGCGCCAATACGTCTACTGCCTGGTGAACAAGTGGATGGATGATGTCTTCCAATTTCTCCAGCGCAAGCGAATCGCTGAAGGCAAGATTGCCAAGCTTGGTGCGGTCGATTTCTCCGTCTTTGTCCAATATCCATCTGCCAAAGTTCTCAATGACAGGCTGGTAGCCCGGCGCGCCTTTGGCGATGGCGCGATGAGAGAGCGAGTCTGCGTCGATTGTGTACGCGCCCAAATGTTCCAGCATTCGCCGCACGACGCTTTTGCCGGTGGCAATGTTTCCGGTCAGACCGATGACATACTTCCCAGGCCAGTCGCTCAAAGTGATTCCTCAGTGAAGAAATAATCGCAGTCCTATTTTACATTAAAAAAATCGGGTTTGGCTTCTTCACATCCCTTTTTCATAGATTTAGTACTTATGCAAAATCGTGCACTTTCACCGCCAAGTCGCCAAAGCGCCAAGTATTTTGAGAGTTCGCCAAGTTTTCCTGGTGTCATTTGAAAAATCTTGGCGTTCTCCGTGTTTGGCGGTTATTTCTGCGTAAGTCCTGAGATTGAGTATTGCAAGTGTTGACGCCCTTTCTTCTAGCGTGTATGATGAAAGCGCCTCAGGTTGGTCGGGTGATCGCGGTTTCGTCTTTGACGGGATCGAGGAAAGTCCGCACTCCATAGGGCGCGGCGCCGGGGAAAGCTCGGAGCGGAGCGATCTGCTGGATGGGCCACAGAAAATAGTAGCCCATCATCCGAAAGGGTGGTGGGTCAAAGTGAAAAGGTGGTGTAAGAGACCACCGGCGTGCGTAGTAATACGTACGGCCAGGCAACCCCCGCCGGGAGCAAGGTCAAGCAGAGACAAGGAGCGGCCCGCTCCATTCGAGTCTCGGGTAGACTGCATAGAGAGATGATCACCCAGGCGGAGCGATCCGCTGGACAAAATGCGGCTTATAGACCGGCCTGAGGCACTTTACAAAACTGGACAAAACCCCACAAGGGGGCGATCTGAGACTTATGGACGACCTGAGGTGATTTCAATCTGGTATGTTGGCGGCTTTCACGTCTTTCAAATTTAATTGAAGCGATGTGCGCCCGTTATATTCGTTCACTTCCAGCGTGTACATCAAATCCAAACGCGGTGGCAGGTTCGCCTGCAAATTCCCGATGCGAAAACCGATGGCGTCAAAAGTTGTGCCACGCTCATCGTCCAAAGCCAGCTTGAGATGCCTGCCTTCCGAGCCGACCGTGTGCGAGGCTTTGACTTTGACATCCCGCGAGACAAACACCGGGTCAGGATTTCCATAACCGGTTGGCTCGAAATATTCAAGGTGCTCGAGTAACTTAAAATTCAATTGTGAAAGCGGAACTTCGACATCTGCCGTCATGGTTGGACGCAGGTCTTCCTTGCTCAACTGCGCTTCAGCAATGGACTTCAAGCGAGTCACCAGTTCTGACAGCTTTTCGTTGCGGACGGTGAATCCTGCCGCGGCGCGATGGCCTCCGTGACGAACGAGCAGATCGGCGCATTGATCGAGGGCGTCGGTGATGTGAAATTCAGGGATGGAGCGGCACGAACCGCGCGTCTCATCCGGGCCTTTTGCCGCGACGATGGCGGGACGATAATGTGTCTCGCATAGACGCGAAGCCGCCAGCCCAACCACGCCTGGATTGAAGTCTTCATGTGCGGCGAAGAGCAGATATGCGTTCGGGTCCTCGGACATTGC
>JAKAMM010000008.1 GCA_021812905.1 Chloroflexota bacterium
TCAGAGAATGTATCTGAACACCTGTCAGAAAAAATTTTGTTATGGACAAAAGCTGCTGTTAAGCATTTCATTACAGCATCTTGACTAAAACGCTTTTTCCGTCAACGTCTGATAATATTCATTATGGAAACATCTGAATTGATTATTAAAATGTCATAAATACGGTAAAAATTAAATATTCTGTTAACTTTGTGCCCTCATCAAGCTCCCCACTGGGTTTTTCCGTTTTCCAGACAGGGTATCGGCCTGGCCGGTCTGGGTGGTGCGCATCAGGCGGCCCTGGGCATCGTAGTAATTGGCGCTGACTTCTACTGCCTGGGGGCCGGGCTTTTCTACGATTCAAGAAGAAATTCTTTTTTGCAAGCTTTCGTCAATAATACATTTGCTGAGTGTGATAAAATAAGTGCAAAAACTCCACCATGTTCCCAAAGTTCCCTTTTTATTTCATACCCCAATTTTTTTGTACAGTAGCGGTTCAATAATGTTGATAAAATCAAACGCAACAGAAATTCCATTCTTCACATCTTCTGTATTATTATAATCAAACATTGATTGTGGCCTAGCAAGAAGATTTCCAATATCTATCAAGGCTAATGGATTGTTTAAGCCAATCTCAACGCTAAAAAACATCCTCTTTATCCCGATATTAAACAAGACTAGAAAGGATATCTGGTCCGTAATTTTCTTCAAAAATATCATCGAATCACGTTTTTTAAAATTTAAATCAAAACTAAATTCAAAATACTTTTCTTTAACTTCGTTTTTAATAACTGATTTAATATCAAATTTATTCAATTCACGCGTATCTATGATACAATTCTTTTTTAGGGAGTTTTGACGTTTATGAAAATACCAATCGATGAATTGATTTTCTGCCTCGAATAATTCAGGATATTCGTTTGCATATATTGGCTGTCTACCAACCATTCTTTCTTTCAATAAATGTCTAGATTTTGAAATAAAATGATCCATCAATAATTTTTTTTGTTCGTGATTAAGCTCGCATGCATAGTGTAGGAAGTTTGTGAAAACTGGCGAAGCGATTGAATCATGAAAACATATCTGATCGAAAGGCTCTTCTCTTCGGAGCATCAATTCAGAGATAGAACAAAGTGCCTCCAAAAGCACATCTGTTGACAACATAAATTTATCCATTGCATCAATTTCCTATCCTTAACCAGTCACAATAATGATTATGCCTCCGAGAATAACTGCGCCCTTAAATAAGTTTTCCAAACCCTTTCTGGCGGAATCCAAAATTTCTTTCTTTATCTGTAGAGGCTCTGGGTTCCCAAATTCGTAGTAAATAAATCCATGTTGACCTGGATATAGAAAAACTTCTCGTTCGTTGCCAAAAACATCGACAATTGGATATGCTCGCGTAGCTGGTTTTGGAACTAGCTCTTTGGGGTCTCCAGGACAAAAACCTGTTTCCAACAAGTACTTAGACATTTGAATATAATCACTATTAGGTCCAGTATTGTGTGAAATGGGCTTCAATTCCCAAACAAGCCCGCGATCTCTATCGACTACATCAGGTCTGTTCATGGACCAGCCAATACCATAGCTTGACAAAGGCATATCATAGACGAATAATTTCCCTTTTGGATGCTCTGCTTTTAACCACTCAAAGAATGATATATGCGCAGAAGTACCATTTACCGCCCACTCCCAATATAGGCCTACTATATCATATTTATTTATGAAATCATTTGAATTAGCTAAATATACATTGGTATCTCCGTCTTTTTCTAATGGGTCGCGGGTGATCCACCGTCCCAACCAAGGCAAGTAATACCGATACCCATAGTAGTACAAGTTTGTCTCTTCATCGTAATACTTCGTACTAAACCGATACTCATTCTCCCCAGCCAAAGGCCCAACAGTCCGTACTTCGTTTCCGTAGGGGTCATACTCGTAGTGAGCCGCAAGGCTGCCGTTACCAGCCTCCACCACCTGCCCCACATTCCCATTGGCATCGAAAAAGTAGTTGTATGTCAAAGAACCCTGGACGGAGGCCAGCAACCCGCCCACGCCCCCGGCGCCTTGGAGCGTTTGGCTCAAGTCTAAGCCCCACACAAAGTATTTGTCAACGGAAGTTGCATTGGCCGGGGTGGTGGTCTGCTTGATCAGGTTCCAGCCGTCGTACAGGAACGAGTAGTCAGAAGCCGGGAGCCAGGAGCCGGAAGAAAAGGTAGAGACTGATTTTTTGATTCTGCGGCCCATGTAATCGTAGACAAACTCAACCCGGCTGTCGCCGGAAGCCGGGCTCTGGGGCACAACTTCGATCAGGCGGTTTTCGGCATCATAGGTGTAGCGCATGCCGTTGGGGCCATTCTGCATGTTACCGTCCGCGTCATAAGCGGGCGCGAACGCATCCGGACCGCTGATGGCCGTGTACTGATTGAGCCGGTTGGCGCTGTAGGTGGTTTGTACTCCGGCCTCGGTGGCGCGCGTGCGGTTGCCGATGGCATCATAAAGATAGCCGCGCTGCTCGGCGGCTACGGGCTGGGCCGTATTGGCGATGTCTGTTCCCTGGTAGCGTTTTGAACTGATCAGCTCCGAACGGTCATTGTACCCGTAGGCGCTGTAGGCCGCCTGGGCAAAGGCGCTGCCGCTGTTGACCACGGAACTACGGCGGCCCACGGGATCATACTGGTAGTCGTACTGGGAGACCAGGTTGGCATTAAAGCGATTCTGCACCTGGGTCTTGAGATTGCGGTGGGGCTCGTAAGCATAAATGGTTTGCAGGCCCGTTGGGGTGGTGATTTGCTGCAACAGGTCGCTTGCGCCCAGATAGCAGTAGGCCGCCGAGCCGCTTTGGCCGGCGATGTTCCAGGCCACGTTATTGAACCGGCCGGTGGCGGGGTCGTAGCCGTAATCGATGGTGTAGCTGCTGTCTAAAGTGAGACCCGTGGCCCGTCCGGGCACATCAACGGTGTCATAGTCGCGGGTGATCGTCGCGCTGCTGAGTCCGGCGATAGTCTCGGACTCCAATTGCAGATGGTCGTTGTAAACAAAAGTGCGGGTTCCCGCGGCATCGCTGATCTGGTGCTGGCGGCCCAGGCGGTCGTAGACAAAGCTGATCTCGGGGGTGGTGTCGGAGTAGTCGATGCCGGTCAATTCTGCCGTGGCCGGATCATACGCATAGGTAGTCACCAGGGGCTGGCCGCTGCTCAGGCGCGCCCAGGTGCGGGTTCGCAGCCTGCCGCCGGAAGTGTAGGTGTAAGTGATCTGGGAGCCGTCGGCGTACTCCTTGGCCAGCAGCAATCCGGTGGCCTCGTCATAGTGCCAGCGGGTGATATCGCCCGACGCATTGGCCGGGAAGGTGTCGGCGTCAAAGCCGGCGTCGGTGCGGTAAGTGGTCATGGCGCTCAGGCGGCCGTAAGGGTCATAATCGTACTTGACCGGGTAGGGAACATCGCCCCAGGTGCGGCTGATCTGGCCTTGGGGCGTATACGCAAAGCGGGTGGTTTTGCCCAGGGCATCGGTCTGGGAGATCTTGCGGCCGGTGGCGGGATCGTAGCCAAAATCCGTGCGGTTTTGGGCCGCATCACGCGTGTAGTCCACGCGGCCCTGATCGTCATAGTGGGTGACGGCTGCGCCGGTGCGCCCATCCGTGGCGCTGGTTTGGCGGCCCAGGGGGTCATAATCAAAAGTGGTAGTAATGCCGGTTTTGCTTCTACTCTCCATGACCCGGCCGTTGACGGTAATGGTGCGGGCCTCGATGGTGCTGTCCGGATAAGCGATGGTCTGGGTCTGGATCTGGGCGTCGCGGTCGATCAGCGTACGGCTGATGGTGGTGTTGCCGTGGAGGTCGATGGCGATGGATTCGGCGCGCAGGTTGTTTTCGATCAAGCCGCTGAGGCGGGTGCGCTGGGTGGCGATGGTGACGGCCGTGGGGTCGTTGGCATTGGGATAGGTGCGCTGGATGGTTTGCTGCCACCAGGTATTATTGAGGTTGATATAGGCCGTGTCGCTGTCGCTGATGCGGTCCAGTGAGGCCGGCTCCAGTTGACCGTTGCCGTCGATGTCTAAACCGGTGCGCACGGGGTTGCCCAGCTCGTCATAAACGTACAGGGTGTCTACCTGGCCGGTCTGGGTGGTGCGCGCCAGGCGGCCTTGGGCATCGTAAAAGTTGGCGCTGACTTCCACGGTCTGGGGGCCGGGCTTTTCGACCCGCAGGGTGCGGCCCAGCATATCGGTGGTGGTGCGTTGGTACAGGGGGCTGCCGGGTGAGCCGGTGCGCACTTCGGTGTACTGGCTGCCGTCGGGGTTGACGCCGTAGAAGTAATACTGCGCGGGCCCGGCCGTGCCGGTCACGCTTTGGGTGCGGCCGTCGCGGTGGCGGGTAGTAATTTGGGTGGCGCCGCCGGGTTGGGTGACGGTGGTGGTCAGGGTGTCGGCGCTGTAGTCGTAGCGGGTTTGCAGGCCGGCGGGGTCGATGCTGCTTTGCAGACGTCCGGTGCGGTCATAGCCGCTGCGGGTGGTCTGGCTCAGATCACCGGCCAGGGTCTGGGTCTGGGTGGTGCGGCCCTGGGCGTCATAGGTGTAAATGGTTTTGATATCGGCCTGGGCCGGGTAGATACCGGCCGGGGCCCCTTTTTGGGTGGTGTGGGTCACGCGGTTGAGGTCATCATAGCCGTACAGGGTGGTGCGGCCGGTGGCGTCGGTTTCGGATTCCTTGCCGCAGCAGGACCATATGCTGGATGTAGCGGCGCCATCGGAAGCAAAGGTGGCGATGACCCGGCCGTTGTCATCATAGCGCTGTGTTTGCCACTGGATCTGTTCGTAGCCCGAGCCGGTGTAGATGTCGGTGGTTTGCAGCAGGGTGCGCCCGAACTGGGAGCTGACGGTGACTTCGCGCGTGGTTTTAAAGGCGATGCCTTGGGGGTGGCCCAGGGTGCCGTGCAGCGCGATGGCGATCAGATCGGTGCCGCTGCCCATGGTGTATGTGCCGGGGTCGCTGTCCATGGCCGGAGCAAAGTAGGTGCCGCTGCTGTAAAGGTACACATCCTGGCGGCCGTCGGGATGCACGCTGCTGTGCAGGCGGCCGGACTCGGGCAGGCCGGTGTTGGAGGCATAGTATTGGCTGATGGTGCGTTGGTTGCCGGACTGGCCATAGCCGGCCGAAGCGCTGGCGGCCCGCTCGGTGATTTCGGTGCGCTCGCCGGTGGGGGCCACGCTGTAGACATTGTAGGTTTTGCCCACCACCTGGCCGAGGATGGTTTCGGTGATGGTGCGGGGGCGATACGTGTCGCTGGGGTCGCTGCTGTCGGCGCTGTCGACTGGTTCGTAGCTGTAGGCCACGGCCCGGGCGCTTGCGGCCGGCGCTCCGGCGGGGCTGTCGAGCCAGGGGGTGATCTCCAGAGTTTTACGGCCCTGGGCGTCGTATTCGTAACGCTGCCAGGAGCCGTTGGGGTTGGTCTGGCTTTTGATGCGGCTGTAGCTGCCGGTTTGGGCGGGGTCGGAGTAGTATTCGGTGGTGGTGGTTAAAGCCGCGCCGCCGGGATCTACGACGGTTTGCACGATCTCTTCGCCCCACTCGAATTTACGGTAGGTGGTGCGGGTCCGGGAAGAGATGTTGCCGTGGGAGTCCTTGATGGTTTCGGTGACGGTACGGTTGGGATCGCTCTTTTCTTCGGTGCGCGAGAGCAGTTGGGTGCCGTTGGCCTTGCTCAGGCTCCAGGCGCCGATTTGGGCATCCCAGAAGTATAAATTCTCACGGATCTTGCCGTCGCGGGTTTCGGTGACGTTCAGTTGGGTGACCGTGCCCGGATTGGGGTTTTCAATGCGCCACACGGCAAAGGGCGCGGCTGAGCCGGAGAGCGTATAGAGTCCGTTTGCTTCTCCGGCGACATCTTTCGGACGGTAGAAATTGATGGTGTAGGCATTGCCGTCGATGACGCGGATATCGGCCAGAGTCTCGGCCGCCATGACCTGACGAAGCAGTTTGTTATCGTCATAGCGCGGCTGGATTTCATTGGTGGTGGTCGACAGAAAGAGACCGGCCGGCGTGTACAGCGATGCATCGGGTTGCTCGGAGCGAATGAAGAGCTGGCCGGCGGCCGCGCCGCCCTGGCCGGCGCCCAGATTGATGTGCAGGTCGATGCTTCCCATGCCTGCTTCACCGGTGCCGCAGCTGGTATCGCAAAAGCCCGCGCCGCAGGAGGGGCAGCCCACATAGATCATGGCTTCTTTGTAAATACAGATGTTGTCTTTATCCGTGGCCCTGACTTTGATCCACCCATTGCCGGTCTCTTTGTCGGCCGCGATCTTCACCGTTGTGGTGCTCTTTGAGACGATTTCAGCTTTGACGCCATCGTCCTTGTGAATGATTTGCCACTCCACGCTGCGGTTGCTCGGAGAGGTGACGGCGATAATGTTGCGGCTATCGCCGGCCGGGATATGGTTGCCTTTGGCTTTGTAATCTTCGATGTAGATCTTATCAATGCGGATTTCCGTGCGCTGCAGTTTTATACGTGGGCTTTTGATTTCGAAGCGGGTATTGGGATTAAGCACGATCTGGGCCGTGTAATCCACATTTTCGTCAAACTGGAAACCGCGGCCGATAAAGGCTTGGCTTTGACCTTGGCCTTCGGTGGGGATGGCGGCGATCAACTCCTCAGGATCATTTCCTTCTTTGCGATAAACCAACAAAAAGGCATTGGCGGTCTTGTACTCGTGAGGTTGAATATCATACTTGATAGATATGTCGCAGGTCGATCGGCCGGCTTCGTCCAGGTTCATATCGATCTGAGGGTCAGTGGTTATGGTGACGCCGAATACGACTATCATGAACGGATTGGTCGCTTGCCCTGAAAAGCTCCCCGTTCTATTCGGAACGCAACTTCTACTTGAACAATCAATTCCGCCACTGATCGGATACTCTGCTCTCTCTACAATCCCCATCGCGTCGATCAGGTTCACACCGGGCAGTACCGTGTGATTGTATATGAATTTGCCTTCCCCCAAATAGGTTCCGTAATGACTCTCCAGAACGTTATCAAACCAATCTTCAGAATCTACATCAAGAACTTTGAACAAAAAAGATGGGTTCCCCATTTCAAAACTGTAGTTAAAGGTCCGCGTCCCTTGTATGCCACTGCAACACCAATCTTGCGCTGGCTTGTCTTCGGTTTTAGGACAAGTGCCGCATCCAGTTACATTTATGTATTCCTCACGGATAAAATACATTTGCGCATTCAACTCAACCGTCCCACCGGGCGCGGCGGCATTAAGGATATTTCCATTGGCATCCACGGAATAGTTGATCGAAGAAACGAAATCCCATGAAGGACCAGCATTATAGCGCCCGCAATTGCCGAAAGTGCCAGTAGGATGGATATCTCCAAAATTATTCACTTCGATTTCGATTTGATCTCTTAGATTTCCCAGACTAACCGCAAAAGGATATCTGGCATAAATCCATCCGCCCGTCATCTTGTTTACATACGCGCCATCGGCTTGGGTTAAAACCTGTTTGGTGGTTTCCGCGCTCAAACATTCGCCCCAAAGGGCCATGTGACTAGTGGTGCATGGATCGGAGCTATTAAAGAGGAGCGCTTGGCGGTTGTCCGTCATGGGTTGCAGACACTTCCCCGTTTGTATGGCCGGCAAAGCTTCGAAAGTAACCAACTGGTTGGCGATGGGATTGCCATAGGCATCAAAGACAGATGCTTTAAGATAGCCGGTCCATATCAATACGGCCGGCCTTATATCCGGTGAACTTTCCAACTTGATGGCCGCCGGCTCGCCCGGCAGCCCATACGCCGTGAACGGCACCGGCAATTCAAAAACGGTCAGCTTGGCCAGTGGTTGTTCCAAGGCCGCTGAAATAATATTCTCGCCCACCTTCTGGGGGTATGTTTTTCCATTTTCGAGCCAAAAAGCAGGATTAGCATCGGTGCGGGTGCCAAGAAGGTATTTGGCGGAAGCCACGCCGATGGCATTGCTTTTGGCTTCATAGC
The DNA here is from genome assembly GCA_021812905.1 of Chloroflexota bacterium. The sequence goes on from JAKAMM010000008.1 coordinate 7,971, forward strand.
GCAGAGAGCCATCAATGAAATGGCCGCCGCCGGCTTTGGCCGTAAAAATCACACTTGCGCCCACCACGGGTTTGCCCTGATCATCGCGCACCACCACTTGCAACGGCTTGTCAAGAAGCTTTCCGGCAACACCGGTCTGCATATCGGTGATGGAAACCTTGACCAGCTCGACCCCGGCATTGGGATCATCATTGGTATCGCCGCTGTACTCATAGATCATACGATTACGGTAGTATTCCGGCCAGCGATCGAGGCCCCAGGCCGTCATGCCGCCGGCGATCATACCGGTGAGCATGTAGCCGGCTTCGCCGGTCTCCGGATTTTCCTTGATATAACCGGTGCCGCTCCAATCCTCAAAAGTAATGTTGGCGGCGGGAATGCGTACTTCCATCCGCTGGTTGACGGCGTCGGAGATGTCGGTTTTAAGATTCGGCGGCAGGTTCAACCCCGGCAGCACGCTGTTGATATTGGCGTTGTCAATGCGGATCATGCTGGTTTGCTGGTCATGGGCCAATCCGATCAATCGAGGGGTTGCGATGGCATCGACCTGGAAGTTTTCTTCCAGCACCTTGGCTTCAAGATCAGCGCCTTCCAGGGCCGCAAGCTGCATGAAGATCTTCTGGGCCTGGGCGCCGCTATCCAGGGCCGCGCCGCCCACGGTCTCGATGGAGCGGAAATCGGCGTCCACAAACACGCCTTTCCAGGTGGTGATGTGGGGTTGGTCCAGTAATTGAGTCACTTCCAGAATGCCGCCGGTGGTGACCACGGTGGGCATGGGCCGAATGACGTTGACCTGCATCAGATTGGCCAGTTCTTCTTCGGCCAGATTCCATTGAAGAATGTATTGGGATGCGGCCTCTTGCAAGATCCGGGTGGCGTCTTTTTCTTCGGGCGCCATGGTGGTGGGCTGCGCGGCGTTCTGGGCGGCTACGTCGATCAGGGCCAGATTGCCCATGATGTGGGTATTGGTGAATTGCCGTTGCTGGCCGTTGGGCGCTTGCAGGGTGATGGTCAAGGTGAAGGGTTCGCCCGCGGGCAGGCCGCCGGCGCCGATGGCGGTGCGCTGGCGGTTCACGGCGATCACCGGACGCAGCCGGATCAGGTAGGCGGGCGTATTGTCCAGCCCGCCGAAGGAGTTGATGATCTCCTGATCATCGACGCTTTGGGGTTCATAGGTGAGCTGTACGATTTGATTGGAGAGTTTGGCCACGGTCGTGGAGTAGTCAAAGAAGAGATTGCCCTGGGCGTCCTGGGCTTTGAAGGAGATCCTGTGGCCCATCTCCGGGGGAAGTTGGGCGTACTCGGCCGTGATTTGCACGGCGTTAAATTGCAGGGCATTGGGCAGGATCTTCAGGTCCTTGCGGCGCTGGGCGCGCGAGCGCAAGAGTTGCGAATACTTCACTCCGGCCCGCAATTGGCTGAGCTGGCTCTCGAGCTCCGCGCGCACGAACTCCAGCGGCGAGTCGTCCCGGCCGTGCTCCAAATAAAGATCCCGCAGCGGCGATAGCTGCAGGCGGGATAGGATTTCGTTGCCTTTTTGATCGTCAAAACCGGCTGCCTTGATACTGCTGTCCAGGCCCACCCAGGTCTTGCCGTGGGCATCGATGACCGCGCCGCGATAGTTGGCGTAGGGGACCTGCGTCTCGACCCAGATGTGTTCGATGGCCAGGGTTTCAATCCGCTGGCCGGAGAAGGTGACTTCGTGGGGAATGCCGGCCAGTTGCAGGTAGCGCAGCAGTTGCAGGTCGTCGTCCACCCCCATTAGGCCCCGGGCCACCGTGGCGTCGGGGTAAAAGCTGATGAGGCCGCGCACGAACCGGCTGGGGTAGCCGGATGCGCGCAGCAGAGCGACCAGCAGGGCCGCCTGGTCGCAGTCATTGCCGCTCTTTTGGCGCAGGGTGTCTTCGGCCCCTTTCATGACGCCCCAGTACCATTCGGTAGCCACATTGTTCTTCATCCACTCGAAGATCTTGATGGGATTCCAATCCAGGGACTCGGCCAGTTGAACGATGGCTTCGCTCTTGGGGGCGAACTCGCCGGGTTCGAGGTCCTCGGGCGTGGTGCGGGCATTGGGGTCCAGGTAGGCCGGCAACACGGTGTTGGTTTTATCCGGTTTGGCGGCCGCCATGGCAATATGGGTGTAGGGCACATGACCATAGATTGGCGGCTGTTTCGTTGGCACGGCCGGTTTGAGCAGCCGCATCAATTTGCTGATTAAGGCCGGGTTTACTTGTCCGGCCTGCTTGAGATCCGCCATCTCGTCCAGGTAGTCATCGATCACGCGGCTGTATGCCTGACGCATGCTTTGGTGCCGCTGGGAGGCTTTTGAATTCAGGCTGTCGAGGCGTTTTTGGCGGCGTACGAACTTGTCTTCCAGCAACAGATGGATATTGCGCAGCTCTTGTTCCATTGCCTTGAGCCGGTCGAACAAGGCGGCGTTGGGGCCTTGTTGCTGCATCTGTTCCAGGCACTGCACGCTGCCGGACAGGGCCGCGGCCATCTGTACTTCCAGGGCGTCATCCGAGGCAAAAGCATTAGAAACGGTGATCACGACAATGATTGCGGCCAGACAAGTCAACCAGCGCTGCATCTGAATCATCCTTTATGAGTTTGGTAGAATACCATTGGATCCACTGCTGTGAGGGCCAAAGCCGGGCAGAGAAGTATCCTTTGATAGCTTCTCTGCCTTGCCGGCCCAATTACTTCCCGCATGTGCTCTGAGCGCTTTGAGAAACGATGGTTCCCTTCTCATCGGCGCTGATCAAGCCGGCCGCGATCAAATCGTCAACGGCATGGGTCACGCAACTGACATAGGCGCCGTGGTTCTTCCAGGCCGGCACCCTGACGCAGGGGCAAATCAAGCCGATGCGCTGGGGGCCGCTGCACCCGGTGGCATCCACCGCCGCGCCGGATGGGGTCTGCGGACAAATGTCATCGGAATCGGACACGCCGTCGCCGTCGGCATCTTCTACGATGGGCGCGTCGCTGATAGTTACCGCCTCGGAGATGCGGGTCTCCGTACCGATCACGCAACGCACGCGATACCAGTACATCCGCCCCGTGACTATGCCCGTATCGACGTAGGAAGTACTGCTCATGGTGGCGATGGTGGCAAACCCCATGGTGGGTCCCTGCTCGGAGCGCAGGATTTCATACTGGGCCGCGCCCACGGAGTTCCATGATAATTTAGCGCCGCTCTTTTGGCGTACGGCGCTCAGGTTCAAGTGCTCGGGGACATAAACCTGCACCTGAGCGGTGCCGATGCCGATCAGGTTGCCCCAACCCTCGCTGGGGAAGGCGGCGGCGGTGTTATCGGTGACCCGCAGAGCGATCGTGTGGATTCCGGGAGTGGAAAACCCCGGCAACTGTGCGACGGCCCCTGATGCGTCATCAAACGCATTGGTTTCATAGGGCTGCGCCGGTGTGGTCTCCCAGGCCCACTCGATAATGGTATCTTGCGGCAGGGTTTGGGATTCGCTGCGGCCTTCGTCCGGATCAAAGGAGTCCGAGCCGTCCACTTGAATGGGCTCGTTCACGGCGGCGATGTAGGGACCGCCGGCAACCGCCACGGGCGGGTGCACCCGCGATTCGGGGGCGGTGACCTCAAATTCTGCACTTGCCAGTTTCATGGGGGCGGTGGCCCCGGCGGGTTTGACCATCAGCGCGCTGCTATATTTGCCAGGAATCAAGGCACTGGTGGGAACCGCAAATTCTCCGCTCAGGGTAAGACCGGAGGGCAAGTTGATGGTGCGCCCGAACTCTCCGGCCACGCCTTGAGGCACTTCGAGTGTGAGTGATAGCTGATTTAAATTCATGGCGCTCTCATTGGTGATGGTATAGCGCAGCATTAGGCTTTGCCCGTTGACTACGGAGGGCGGATCGGCCGCCAGCGCGCCGCTGAGTTGGAGCAGCGGCTGGGCGCTCGACTGGATGGTCAATGTGCCTTCGGCCAATATCCGCACGTCGGAGCCGGTTTGGGTGTACAGGGAGACTCGATAGACGCCGGGGTCGAATGTCTGGGTGTCGAAGATGCTGACGCCGGTGATGGTCTGCGCGGGATCAAAATCCACGGATAGGCTGTCGCTGTCCATCACCGCCAGGCTGTCGGGCTCGATGATGTCGATGGTCAAAGGCACGCCCAGCGAGGGCGCGTTGCCGTTGTGGGTGACCGCGTAAGAGACATTGACCACGCCGCCGGCCGTGGTGATGGCCGGCGCCACTGACAGCGTGGCCCCCAGCGCCGTGGTTTCATCAATAAAGAAAGTACTCTCGGCCTGAGCCAGGACTATATTTTCTTCCATAACCGTTATCTGGGCCTTATAACTTCCGGGCGAAGAATCGGAAGTATTCCAGATGGTGTCCACCGAAGCCGGGGCTCCTTCTATCAGGTAGTCAATGCTTTTGGTCGCCTCATGGACGATCTCGTTTGAGGCGTTGCGCAAGACGATATGGGCGGTAAGGCCGTCGACGATGCGGTTGGTGCTGCGGTTGGCCACGGTGCCATGGACCTGAACGCTCTGGCCGGCCGTGTAATGCAGACGATCGGTGACCAGGGATGCTTGCACATCCAAGGTGGCCTCGATGGTAAAGGGGACCGTGTTTTCGCTCAGCCGGCCGCTGGCATCGCTTAAAATACTGTGAACATAGTAGTCGCCCGCCATGGTTCGGCCGGTATTCCAGGTGAACTCATTTTGTATGATGGGGGTGTAGGGCAGTACGAAATTCTTTTCAGCCACGGTTTCCACGACCCGGTGACCGGCGTCAAGAATCTCTACCGCCAGGGTAACGTTGCGCTCCTGGTCGCTGTTGTACAGCTCCACGCTGATCTGCACAATCTGGTCGGCCTGATACAGATCGTAGTTGGTGCGGGTATACATCTGCAATCCGGGCACGGCCGCCACGTAGAAATTGGTGAAGGCCATGTTGTTCGTTTCGCTGGATTCGAAAATCGCGTCGCCGGCGTCGACTTCCACGATCAGGGAGGTCCGCCCGCTGAAGCCGGCGCTGTTCCATTCAAACTGCACGATGGCATCCTGGCCGGCGGGCAGTTGGGCAATGGACGTGGAGTAGACTCGCTGGGTGTGGTCTTGGGCATCCCAGATATAGCAATCCACGGACACATCCTGGGCATCGACCGCCCCGCGGTTATGAACCAGAGCCGAAAAGCGGACTTTGTCGCCGGCAATGGGCACATAGGGGAAGAGATACAGGTCCTGGGGTTTTACTTCGATGTCGGGCAATTGATTGCCGTCCACACGGATCACAATCGGGGCGGAGTCCGGGCTTTGATTGCCGGCGCTGTCCGCGGCCGTGGCGATGAACACATTGTCTCCTGGTGTCAATGCAACGTCCTTGACCTGGAAGCTGCCCGCGGGTTGTACTAGAGCCAAGGCCTGGTCGTAGAGGTAGCACACTTTTCCGGAGGCCAATGTGCCAAGTGTTTGGTCCTCCCACTCCCCGGGCACTTGGGCAAGCTGTCTTGCCTCCGTGCCGTCCATGGCCGACATCCAGATCGTGGCGCTGGACTGGTCCGAGCGAATGTAGGCCAGATGCCGGTTGCCCGGCAGCCAGGCAAAATTGGTCACATTGCCGAAATTGGTGAGAGGAGCGACGCTTTGATCGGCAACGCTCCAGGCGTAGATATCCTTATGGCCGCCATTATCCGCGACAAAGCCCAGCCGGCTTCCGTCCGGCGCCCAGAACACGCTGGCCTCTTCGTAAGCGTAGTAATAACTCGTGCTGAGTGTATTGCTGAGCAGAATGGGACCATTGCCGCCATTGCGATCGAAGAGATAGAGCGAATGATATGGGTAGGAAGAAACCTTGAAACTGATGTACCGGTTATCCGGCGACAGCATGGGACCATAGCTGTATTCGGGCACGGTTACCCATGGTTCGATCGCTTGGGACTCCAGATTGTAGGCGCATACTTGAAGCGTCGCATTGAACTGGTTGCTGATAAAGACCAAGCGGAGGCCATCGGAAGACCAGGAGGGATAGTTTTCATAATGGTAATCATCCGACCCCGTGGAAATATTAGCGGTCGCTTCAGTTTTGACATCATAAAGCCTGATTCGCATGCCATCGGCCCCGTCCGCGGCGAATGCGAGCCGGGAGCCGTCCGGCGACCAAACCGGCTGCTCGATATAGCCATTGAGGGTGACTTGCCGTTTGCTTTCAAAATTTATGATGCGGCAGCCATAATTGCCGTATTCATCGTGGAAAGTGTAGGCCGCAAATCGGCCGTCGGCGGATATCGCCCACTTTACAATGTACTCCGATGCCGTGGCGGCCAATGGAGAAATACTCTGGCTGCTGTTTGATTCCGCGCGCGTGCTGCCGACACGGTCCTCGTCATTGAATAGTGATACGGTCGAACCGGGCTCGGCCCAACCGGCAATCACGGTCTTCGCCGATGTTAATGTAATGGGCTTGCCGGCCGTAGTCGGAGCGAAGATAACCGGCGCAAGGGGCGCCATCGAATCCGCCGGTACTGCTTGGGCTTCCGTGCTGGCGGCGCTTTCATTGCCCAGGCTGTCGATGGCGCGCACCGAGTAGTAATAAGTGGTGCCATCGAGCAGACCGGTATCGGTGTAGCAAGTGGCCGTGATAATTTCCTGAGTCACCAGCTCACAAGGCCCGCCGGCGCTGGTAGCACGATAGAGCCTATAACCCGTGGCATGAGCGACGCTTTCCCAGCAAACCCGGATGGTGCCGCCCTGGGGCATGGATTGGGCGGAGACATTGATGGGTTGGGTCGGTGGCGCCACCGCTACGGTCGCGGACGCGGCGCCGGAGGGCTCGCTCTCATTGCCGACCCGGTCAACGGCCGTGACCCGATAGGTATAAGTACCGTTGGGCAAATTGGCGTCAGTGTAACTCGCCGTCCCTGTGGGAGCCTCATTCAACCGTGTCCATTGTTGACCGGTCTGTTTGTAGACGATGTAGCCGCCAAGATCCGCATCGGCGGGCGCAGTCCAACTCAAGGTGATGGCGCTGCCATTCGCCGTTGCGCTCAAATTGGCGGGCACTTGCGGCGCCGTTACATCGCCCACCGCCACGGAGACGGCCTGACATGGCGGGCTGAGCATGCCGAGAGTATTGATTGCTTCCAAATAGTAGGCATGCCGGCCGTCGGCCACGTTGCTATCCAAGTAGCTCTCGGTGGTAATGGGGTTATGCTGCCACAACCGGAATTCGGTGAGATTGATCCGGTTCATTTCAGACGGGGAGCTTGCTGGCCGGAACACCAGACGAATCTGGGTAGTAAAATAAGCCGGTTCTATATCCAAGGTGTTGACGGCGCTAGTATTGCCCATGGCCTTGATCAAGGAAATCCAGGTATAACCAGACCAGGCTTGGATCTCGAAGGCGGTGGGCGCATCACCACCCCAATTCAACTGAATTCTATTGATCAGTGCTGGAGAGGGCAGGTTCAGTTGCCACCAAACTGCGGCGGCGCCGGGTTCCAAATAAGCATACCAGGAAGTATTTAAGTTGCCGTCATGGGCATAACGTGCGCCGGTGCCGATATATGATGCGCTGGCCGTGCCCGTGGTCACTTCGGTATCGGCATTGAGTTTTACGCCATCCCGATAGAGATTATATCCGGCCAAGTCATCTTCGGAGTTGGGATTCCAGGTCAGGGTTACATCATGCCCGTTGGCTACTCCTTGCAATCCCGTAGGCGTTGCCGGCGGCTCTCCGTGTACGATAATTACAGGTTCGGAACGTTTGCTTCGATTGCCGTCCAGATCCGATGCAACGATGGTGAACTGATTAACCCTTTGCTCAAGTGCCGCTTCCATGGAGACATTGCCCTGGTCATCGGCAGAGTATGTTCCGAGGCTGATTTCGCCATTGAACAGCTCAACGGAATTTCCCGGCAGGGCTGTGCCGAAAAGATGAATGCTCGTCTGGGCGGTGGGCGAATAGGGTTGTTCCAGCGTTGGGGTATAGATCACGGCCGTGGCAAGATTGGAGCCTTGGCTTTCATTGCCGTGCGTGTCCACGGCAAATACCTGGAAGATATATTCGCCATCAGTCAGCACCTGCTGCCCGCCTGGTTCAACAAAACTGGGCCCTGATATCAAGGTGTCATTGATTCTGATCCGCTGCTCCGCCTGCAACTCATAGACATTGTATCCGGCCAGGTCATCTTCGCTGTTGGCTGTCCATGTCAGTGTTACGACGCCGCCGTTGGCGCGGCTTTGCAATCCGGCCGGCGCCGCGGGGGGCGTGATATCCGCGTACTCCACGGGAATTGCCGGTGGCTGGACGTCCACATGGCCGCCGACATCCGCGGCCACGGCGCGCAGTTCGTACATTCCGTAGGTCAGTCCCAGGGTCTCGGGATCCAGGTAGGTGATATACGGTTTTTCTGTCAGCGCGGGGTTAAAGTCGATCCACTGGGTGGCAGCGACGGCCTTGATCTGGAACTGCACGGTTTGGATATCCAGATCCGGAGTTACCGCTTGAACCATAATGGATCGGTCAAAACGCTGGTTGGCCTGGGGCGCCACGATGATGGCACGTGGCGCGTGCGTATCGATGGTGACCGACCGGGTATTGGAGGGACCGCTCACATTCCCGGCATGATCCATGGCGACCAAATAGTATTCATAGGTGCCGTCGGGCAGATTGCTATCAATATAGCCCGTGGAGGCGATCAGGTAAGGGGCCAGGTCGCCAATTACATTTCCGGTGACATTGGCGAGCTCGCCGTTGCGATAGAGCAGATAGCCGGTCACATCCGGCTCGCTGTTGGCCCGCCAGGCCAGATTAACGCTGTCGCTCAGGGGGCCCAGGGCCGCCGCGGACAACAGCAAGGGCGGGGCAGGGGGCTGGTTATCGACGGTCACTACGATCCGATGTTCGCCGATGTTTCCGGCCAGATCCTGAGCTTCCAACTTCAGACTGTATTGAGCGCCGTCGGTCAGAGCGAGGGTGTCCCATTGGCCCAATATCCCATACGGCGTGCCGACGGGCGAACTATCGATCTGCTGCCAGCTCGTGGGGGCGGTGCCTTGTCCCACATACAACCGGAACTCCTTAAAGTCCGACTGGCTGTAAGCCGTGCCCATTACTTCCACAAGGTCGCCGACAACCGCTCCGTCGTTGGGTGTGCGGATGCGGGCGAGCGGCGGTGTCAGGTCAATTGCCAGACTGACGCTGTTGGAGGGGTCGCTTTGCCAGCCGGCCAGGTCCACCGCTCGCACGGTGTAGCTATAGGTTCCTTCCGGCAAGTGGGCGTCGGTATATTCGGCGCTGCTGAGCGGCGCGGTATTGAGCTTCCGGCCGTCGCGGTAAATATCATATCCGGCCAGATCGGATTCACTGTTGGCCGGCCAGGTCAGATGGGCATCGGCCTTGTTGTCGACACGGCCGGTGACCTGAGGCGCCGCTGGCGGATGGGTGTCCACCGTTACATTGACTTTTGACTTGCTGATGTGGCCGACTTTGTCTTCGGCCGATACCTGCAGGCAGTATTTGCCATCGGGCGGCAATGCTTTCCAGACGGTCAGTTCACCGTTTTCTATGGGAGTTGTAAGCTCGGCGATGGGATTCCAGCGGAAGGCCTGGACGCAATCGCCCTCGGAGACCGCTACCGTGGCGGCCGCCAGG
>JAKAMM010000255.1 GCA_021812905.1 Chloroflexota bacterium
TGGGCGCCGCGCTGGTCACCGGACGGAAAATGGATCGCCTTCATTTCACAGGAAGCAGGCTGGGATGATCTGTGGATGATCAAACCAAATAGCGAAGGAGCACATCAGGTCACGAAAATCGGTGCCGATATTTCTGATGCGGAGTGGTCGCCAGACGGTAAACAAATCGCCTGCACCGCGAATCGAAACGGCGCGTTCGACCTGCTCCTCGTCGAAACGGAGTCCGGCCAAATATCCGATCTGCGAAGTGGGTTGGGCCTTCACTCGCGTCCACAATGGATGCCGGATGGCAGGTCGCTGACATTTGAGTATGAGAATCCGATCCAACCGCCGGATTTATATTCAATTGAATTATCGGGCAAAAAGGTCACTCCATTAACTTTTTCCAATTCGCCTGCGCTGGCGAACAATGAACTTGTAATGTCAGAACAGATCACTTACAAAAGTTTTGATGGGCTTGAAATCCCCGCCTTCCTATTTAAACCGAAGAAATCCAACGGCGCGGCCATCCTGCATCCGCACGGCGGGCCGTCTTCGCTGTATGCCGCTGAGTGGGATATTCTTGCGCAGTACTTTATTGCAAAGGGTTACACATTTATTGCGCCAAACTACCGCGGCTCGACCGGCTTTGGTCTGCAATTCGAACATGCCAACTACAGTGATTGGGGCAAAGGTGATTTGCAGGATTGCCTGCATGGCGCGAAGTATTTGCGAAATTTGCCGGGCATCGATCCCGGACGCATTGCAATCATGGGTGAAAGTTACGGCGGTTATATGACGGCCTGCTCGCTCTCGCGCGATCCGGAATATCTTTTTGCCTGCGGTGTTGCGAAGTACGGCGATTCGAATCTCATTTCATCCTGGGCGCAGTGCAGCCGCGAGTTGCGTCTGTATACCGAGATCTTTCTCGGTCATCCGGCGAAAAATCGTCAGACCTATCTGGACGGCTCCCCCATCCGCGACGTTGCTAATGTTCGGAAACCAGTGCTAATTTTGCATGGCCTTCTTGATGACATAGTCCCACCAGAAGCTTCGGAAGAATGGGCAGAGGCGCTCAAGAAGCACAACAAAACCTACGAGTACAAAACCTATCCAAACGAGCCGCATGGTTTCTTGCGGCGCGATAATAAGTTGGACGCGTATGCGCGTGTGGAACGTTTTTTGGATTGGTATCTTTTGCCCTCCTTTGAGGGTAAAAGTGATTGGATGTCGGTATGATATTGGCTACGCGCAAATTAAACTATTTCAACTATGATGAACTAACCTGGCCGGAAGTGGCGGATTTGCCGCGCGATATACCATTGATCCTGCCCCTCGGCTCGAACTACGACTTGGAACGGCTTGCCGACCAACTGTCCAACCCACCCCGCATTGGACTCCTGCCGCCCTTTCCATTTGGCTGGCACGGCTGTGGATTGGAAGTGCCAGAGCAAGCACTTGGTGCGTACATTGATAATCTCATCAACTCGCTTCGCGATGATGGCTTTACGAGAGTCTATGCGCTGACACCACAAGATACGATTCGATTGCCGCATCCGGAATTTCAGATCACTCAATTCAATCAATGTCAGAAACAAGACGCGCCTCCCCTGCCCCTTGACAGTCAACGCGAAAAAGTGATCTTGATGCCAATCGGGCACACCGAGCAGCACGGCTTTCATCTGCCGCTTTTAGTAGACACAGTCATCATCGAGGCAATTGCCAAGGGAACGGTGGCCGCCGCCCCATCTCGCGCAGAGGCGCTGCCAGTGATGCCGTATGGAGTCAGCACACATCGTCCGGCCTTTGCAGGGACAGTGAACGCGGGTGGCCGCGCCTTTGAAGATTTCTGGCTGGCAGTTGTGGATGTGTTGGTGTCGCGCGGCTTTGGCCGCTTTTATTTAATGAGCGGGCACGGCGGCAACACGTCATTTCTTGTGAATATTGTGAAGTACGCGGGTGAACGTCATCGGCGGATATTTTGCGCAACGGCATTCCTGCACACCTCAGGGTCGATCGGCGCTGCGGCGCTCGAAAAATATCGCACATCAAAAATCGGCGGGATGGGACATGCCGGGGAATTGGAAACATCCTTCATGCTGCATCTACGCCCCGACTTGTGCCACATGGAGCGTGTCGTTGACGAAACCGATTTTGTAACAACGCCATCGTATTATATGGATTGGATCGAAGGCGGTTCGCTGGTTGCCAATCCGCCGTGGGACGATGACACAAAGACCGGCGCGTACGGCGCGGGCAGTCACGGCACCGCAGAAAAAGGCCGCCTCTGGCTGGAGGCAGCCATTGAAGAAAAGGTCGCACACGTGGAAGAAATCCACGAACAGCAGGAGCGACGCGAAGAACGTCGTAAGGCAGGCTATGGATTATGGGGCAACGTGTAGTATTCTTTTAGAAGTCATGGAGGCTGAAATGTCTGAAAACCACACCAAGAGTGAAATGCACGGTTGTATTGTATGCGGCAAGTTGTATCAGCTTTATGTTGTTGAGGACGCAAATGGCAAATTCGTTGACTGCAAAGTAATGAGTGAAGGCGGGAAGCGCGTTCCGGATGAGCAAAGGCCTTTGGTGGCGTGCGAAAAACACACCACCAAGGAGATCGAAGCGGCCGTTATTAGCGCGTATGGCAAGCAGAAAGAGGATGACGATTAATTGACCTGCTCGGTGGACAACAAATTATTGATTCTTTCCCAAACCAACGTCACAACTGTTTTCTCCTTCGAGATATATCCAATTGGTTCGGTGCTCAAGATCAGGCAATTGCCTTCAAACTTGTAATGGCGCGCTTGAAGAGAGCCAGTCCAATTTGGGAACAGGCCGCCGATCACGATGTGATTAATAATACAACACTCTTCGTCCACTTGATAAGTGGAAAAACGGGCCTCACAACTTTCGTAAGCTGCCCGCATTTCAGAAGACACAGCGCGGAACTTGGTCTCGTTTTTGAAATTGGGTCTTCCCGCTTTCATAATATGCACAGACATATTTCCCGCCGCATAGTAATACAATTGCCCTACTGGGTTTTTACCGTAAACCGGAGGTACGCTATCGTTTCTACAAATTGCATCACACGAAATCAATTTCCATACACCCACAATTGGATTATCAGGCATGGTTGTTTTCTCCTGCCCAAAGTCACAACAAGGGTTTCTGTTTTATCACGGCACGTTCTTGACATACTTGTCAAAAAACTTCACACTGCGATCCATAAAGGCCAGCCACAAGTCTCCGTTGAAGGAGTGTCCTTCGCCTTCGTATGCAAAAAGCTTTGCATCTTTCTTCGCATCGACCAGACCCTGGTAAAGTTTCTTCGACCAGTCGGGCGGCGTGCCGGCCAGAGTCTTGCCGTCGGCGGTGCCGTAGTTGATTTCAACGGGAGCCGTTACCAGGTCCAGATGATAGAACGAAGAAATTTGATGCAGCAGATCTGCATTCGTGGACGCGTCATAATAAGCCTGTCTTAAATTGACTGGCAAGTCCAACGGTACGACATCTGAAGAATTACATCCGATGTGTTGTTCGCCTGCAGCAATATCACCGATGCAGCCTAGTCCCCAGCGAGCGAGGATGTCCGCATCGTCGGCGCTGACTGTGGAATACAGTACCGCAGCTTTGACACTGGTCTCGGTACGCTCCGCTGCTCGACCGCCGACAATCGTCAGCACGCGCATCGCCACGCCGCCGCCCATGCTGTGCCCCCACATACCGACGCGTGTGGCATCTGCTTCGGGAATGGACGGAATGGCATTGAGCAGATTGACGACGTCGATCACAAGGCCGGAGTAAAAAAGACTCGGCCCAACATCCGAGCCGCCCCAACTGCGGTAATCTGATGCAAGCGTGATGTAA
>JAKAMM010000256.1 GCA_021812905.1 Chloroflexota bacterium
CCGTTGGCTTAATCGTTTCCATCGGCGGGACGCTCTCCGGCACCATGAACGTTCTTGGCTGGTCGGCGGTGGTCATTTATGGCTTCTTCGCCATCGCTTTTGCTTTTTTTCAGTTTATTGGCCCGGCAGAATAAGTCTTACAAGTCGGAAAGTCTGACAGGTCGTTGCATTCGAGCAACGACCTGTTTTTTTTACAATCGAAGTAAACAGTAAGCCGCTCCGAAAGGGCGGTTTTCGCATTCGCAAACAGGGTAAAATCATACCGTAATCGATTTTTGGAGGATGGACTATGAAATCTCGACCAATTGTTGGATATATATTCTTAGGGCTTGGTTGGCGTTATCTCCAAGATATAAATGCAGGTACTTTAATCCACGGTGATGGATTTGTTCTTTTCAATATAAAAACAGTGCTCCAACGACTTGAAGAATTTAACCTTCAAGTCACTTTACGATCTGCTACAGAACTTTATGAATTACGTGATGAATTTGAAAAACTTCCACTAGAAGCCATTCTTACTGTCGAGCAGGCTGGTAAATTATCGCAAGCAATGAGGGATCTTCAACGTGTAGTGCAGGCTGAAGGAAGCGGCAATTTTTCTTATATTGCTACAGATAAGAGATTGGATATAACTAAGTTATTGGGACATGCTGAAAAGCTATTTGCGCCTAATGTTTTCGAAAAACTTCCGGATGTTGCTAAATATGATTTTTTAGAAGCGGGATATTGTATTGCCTTTGAGAGGTCTACTGCAGGAGCATTTCATTTACTTAGAGGTACTGAGGATGTGTTACGGAGTTTTTATTGTCAAATTATCAAAAGAAATAGAGTAAATCCACTTCTATGGGGGCCAATAGTAAGCGCACTGAGAAAGAGACGCCACTCACCATCTCCCGAATCGCTTAATAACTTAGATAATATCCGTATATCGTTTAGGAACCCTACTCAGCATCCAGAGAAAATTTATGATATTCAAGAAGTACAAGATCTCTTTGCTTTATGTGTTGATGTAGTAAACAGGATGGTCAGAAGCGAAACATGGAATTCAAATAGCTAAATCCCATGCTCATCCATTCCTCCACCCAACTTCTGACCCTTGCAGGCGGCCCGCAACGCGGACACGCGCTTGGCACGCTTGGTATCATTCCAAACGGTGCAATCCTGATCCGCGAAGAAAAGATCGTGGCGGTTGGTCCCACTGATGAACTGCGCGCCTCGTACAAAGATGAGCCAACGCTGGATGCTAGCGGCTGTGTCATCCTGCCCGGCTTCGTTGATCCGCACACGCACCTCATCTGGGCGGGTGACCGCGCCAGCGAGTTCGAGATGAAAATGGCGGGCACGCCTTATCTCGATATTCTGGCGGCAGGCGGCGGAATTATTTCCACTGTCAAACAAACGCGCGCTGCTTCCATTGAAACGTTGATCGCACAGACCCGCTCGCGTTTGCTGCGAATGTTTGCTTGTGGGACAACCACCGCCGAAGCCAAGACTGGTTACGGCCTGCAAACCGCCACCGAACTGCGTCTGCTCAAAGCCCTGCTGGCCCTCGACGATGAAAGTCCGCTCGATCTCGCCATCACCTTTCTCGGCGCGCACGCCATCGCGCCTGAATTCAAAGACGACCCGCAAGGTTACACTGATCTTGTTTGCGACACGATGCTTCCGACTGTTCACGATTGGTGGCAGACTCATGCTCCGCGCCTGCCTTTGCCTTTTGTGGACGTCTTCTGCGAGAACAAAGCCTTTACTTTGGAACAATCGCGTCAGGTCCTGACCACAGCCGCGGGGCTGGGATTCCCGCTCAAGATCCACGCTGATGAATTCGACAATCTCGGCGGCGCGTCGCTGGCAGCGGAGTTGGGCGCGGCCTCGGCAGATCATCTCGTCAAAACATCTGACGCGGATATTGCTGCGCTGGCCAAATCGGATACGGTCGCGGTCTCGCTTCCCTGCACGCCGTTCGGACTCGCCGAGCGCGATTACACGCCTGCCAAAAAAATCATCGCCGCAGACGGATATTTTGCCCTCGCCACCGACTGCAACCCCGGCACTACCTGGAACGAGTCGATGCAGTTTGTCATCGCGCTGGCTTGCCGCACGATGGGGCTGACTCCCGCCCAGGCCATTGCCGCCTCCACGATCAATTCTGCGCACGCCATTCGCAGGTCCGATAAGATCGGTTCGCTCGAGGAAGGCAAACAAGCGGACTTATTAATCCTCAATGTCCCGGATTATCGTCACGTTGGTTATCGCTACGGAACCAATCTGGTCAAGCAGGTTGTCAAATGTGGACGAGTTTATTCGGTGGATGTCGGTTATTATCGGACAGCATAACTTTCAGGAGTTGATATGAACATTGACCTAAGCAACCCATTGTCAAATTCCGCCATTCAATGGGCGATCATCATCGTTGCGCTGCTGTTGGTGGTGATCATCGCGAGATACTTCCTTCACATCGTTGCTCACATCGTGCAATTTGTTGTGCACTTCTTCTGGCACGGTTGCGGGACGATATTGTTCATCCTGATTGTGTGGTATCTGCTGCACTACTTCAAATTGATATAACAAAAGCGACAGTCGCCATGGATGGGACTGTCGCTTCTTCTTTTGAATCTTTCGCTTTATTCTGTCTGCCTGCCGAACCACATTCGTCCGAGCAAATTATCCTTGATGAAGAACTGATGGTAAAACGCCGCGCCGACATGCAACACGATCAGAAGGAACAACGCAAGCCAGCTCAAAGCGTGGAAAGCACCGATAAGAAAGCCGCCCTGGCCGCCGTTCAAGAACAGGAACGCGCCGGTGGCAAGAATCGAGAACGTGAAAAAGTACAAAGCAAAATGCGTTAGCTTCCCTACCAAATCAAGAAAACTGTTTCCCGTGCTGGCCCATTCGGGCTGCTTGACGATCCAACGCATGGCAAAGCGGATCAACATCAGCGCCAGAATAATACCGCCGACAAGGGTGTGAAGCCCAAGGTTTCCGCCTCCATCATCCCCGGCAAACAGCACAGCGGCAAACATCAACAAGACCACCGCCCAATGCAGGATCACCGAAATGGGATGATAGCGGCTAGCTTTTGAAACAACTGAATTCGACATCTATTAATTCTCCTTTGCGGAAAGTATAAAGTTCCCAGATGAACACCAAATGACGAGGTCATTTTCCTGTCATAAACCTTTTTCTCATGGCTCTGGTGAAATACTTTTGATACAATAGCCGCCTCTTACAAAACCGGAGGCAACATGCAAATTGATATTATCGGTATCCCCATTGATCTCGGCGCAGACCGGCGCGGTGTGGACATGGGGCCAAGCGCGATCCGATACGCGCGTCTGCAAAAGAAACTTGAAGAGCTTGGATATGATGTGGAAGATTACGGCAACATCGAGGTGCCCATCGCCGAGATGTGCACGATCAACGATCCCAAACTCAAATACATTGATTGCATCGTACCCATGTCGCGGCGCGCGGCAGGCGCGGTTGCCACATCGATTCAGGGCGGACATTTTCCGCTCGTGCTGGGCGGCGATCACAGCCTTTCGCTCGGGTCCATTCGCGGCGCGGCCAAACATAAAAAACTTGGGGTGATCTGGATCGACGCGCACGCAGATTTCAACACCGGGAAAACAACTCCATCCGGAAACATTCACGGGATGCCGCTGGCCGCGTTGTGCGGGATGGGGGACGCGCGCTTAACCCAGTTGTGGGACGAGCCGCTTCCAGTCGTGGACCCGAAGCGGGTGGCCGTTATCGGAGCGCGCGATCTCGACCCGGGCGAAAAGTCCAACCTGCGCGAAGCCGGCGTCATGGTCATGGGCATGGAACAG
>JAKAMM010000009.1 GCA_021812905.1 Chloroflexota bacterium
CTTTCAAGCTGAAACCCGAAAATGGCGAGATCAAGCCCGATTTAAAACGCGACATCGCCAAGGTTGCCTTGGTCGAAAGACACAAAGGAACCGGCGGTGTGAAGGTGGGGCTGGTCAGTGGGTTTGGCTTCAAAGGCAAATGCGCCGTGGCTTCGACCGTGGCACATGACAGCCATCACATGATCGTCGTCGGCACGGATGAGGAATCCATGTCGGTGGCCGCCAACAGCCTGGCGCGCAGCGGAGGCGGGCAGGTCGTCGTCAAAAATGGAAAGGTCATCGGCATGGTCGAGTTACAGATCGCCGGTTTGATGTCCACCGAAAAAGCGGAAGCCGTCGCGAAGAAAGCCGCCACGGTGCTGGCTGGGTTCAAGTCCTGCGGTTGCATGTTGAATAATCCAAACATGCAGTTGTCTTTACTGGCATTGGTCGTCATCCCTGAATTAAGGATTTCGGATAAAGGTTTGGTGGATGTGACGAAGTTTGAATTTATCCCGGTGTTGGAGAACTAATGGCGAATTTTCCTTTTCAACGCTTACAAGCTGACCTGGCCGCGCTGATCTCGAAAACAGGCGCAGGGGATCGCTTGCCCTCCGAACCGGAACTGGCGAAGAAGTTGGGCGTTTCACGCGCCACACTGCGCGAGGCCATGCGCACATTTGAAGCGCAGGGTTTGATCCGCCGCAGGCAGGGATCAGGGACTTTTGTAGTCGGGCAGGTTTCCGTGATAGATGCCGGTCTCG
Organism: Chloroflexota bacterium; assembly: GCA_021812905.1. The sequence goes on from JAKAMM010000009.1 coordinate 744, forward strand.
AAGTGCTTGAAAGTCTGGAGACAATGGCGGAACGTCTTGGGTTGGAAGTCTCGGTCAGCGATTTGAATGTGGATACTTTCGCGGCCGATAAAGAACATGCCGGGAATCTGAACGTGCCGGTGGGTACGCGCCTGACGCGCGTCCGCCGCGTGATGCGTGAAGAGACTCGACCGGTGGCATACCTGGTGGATACTCTGCCCGAAGACGTGCTCAAGCCCGAACAATTGCCCGCCCATTTCAAAGGCTCGGTGCTGGACTTTTTGCTGAGACGCGGCGATCCCCTGACCGTTTCGCGCGCGGCTGTCTCTGCCATCGGCGCGACGGCAGAGGTTGCCAGGCCACTGGAGATTCAACGCGGCGATGTGTTGTTACATTTTTCATCCCAGTTGTTTGTTACATCCGGCAAGGTGATAGATTGTTCGTTTAGTTATTTCATCCCCGGCTATTTCAATTTTATTGTGAACCGCCGTGTAAACGCCCGTTCATAAAATTCGCCAAAGGAGTATTGTAAGTATGGCTTTACCTGTGAAGGAAATCAAGGAACGTGTGGAAGGATCACGCGAGACGATCATTCAGTTTATGCGTGACATCGTGGCCATCCCCAGTATGGAGGGCCAGCTCAAGAACGTGGGCGAGCGCATCGGCGCGGAGATGACCAAGCTCGGCTTCGACGAAGTCCGCTTCGACAAGATGGGCAACATCCTCGGTCGGATCGGGAATGGAAAACGCGTCATCGTCTACGACTCGCATGTGGATACCGTTGGCGTGGGCGACCCCGCCACCTGGGGCTGGGACCCGTTTAAGGGCAAGGTCGAAGATGGCATTTTGTACGCGCGCGGCGCCTGCGATGAAAAGGGTTCCACACCGGGCATGATCCACGGCCTGGCCATTGCGCGTGACCTGGGTCTGCTCGAAGGGTTCACCGCTTATTACTTCGGCAATATGGAAGAATGGTGCGATGGCATTGCGCCGAACACATTCGTCGAAGTGGACCCGAAGATCAAACCCGATTTTGTTGTGATCGGTGAGCCGACCAAAATGAACGTTTATCGCGGACACAAAGGACGTGTGGAATTGAAGGTTACTTCCACAGGAAAATCCGCGCACGCGGCCTCGCATCATCTCGGCGACAGCGCCCTTTATAAAATGCTCTCAGTCATCTCAGCCATTCGCGATCTGGATGCGCATCTGCATACCGATTCATTTTTAGGCAAGGGCACGGTCATGGTCACGGATGCAAAGATCAGTACCGCGTCCATCAATGCTGTGCCGGATGGCTTCACTATTTTCATTGACCGCCGCGTTACTTTTGGCGAAACCAAGGAAGAGGCCGTTCAGCAAATCCGCGATCTGATCCCCGGTTATTTGCGTGACCAGATCACAGTCGAGGAATTATTCTACGAAGAGCCATCCTATACCGGCTTTGTTTTTCCGGTTGATAAGTATTATCCGGCCTGGGCGCTCGAAGAAAAACATCCCATCGTGCAGGCTGGGCAGGAGACAGTCCGCCAGTTGTGGAATGAGACGCGTCCAACCGGCAAATGGAGTTTTTCGACCAACGCCACGTACTGGGCGGGCAAGGCTCATATCCCATCCATCGGCTTCGGCCCCGGCGATGAAGAGTTCGCTCACACCTCGATGGAACAGATTCCGCTGGACGAAGTGGTTGCCGCCACCGAGTTCTATGCGCTATTCCCGAAATTACTGGCCGAAAAAGCCAAGTGATTTACAGCCAAAGAAGGAAACTTTAGAAGCACCGGAGGTTGTCAATTCGAAAATCGTCTCACAATTGAATAGGAGGTTCGTATGCGTAGTTTTGCTGGTCGTGATATTCTGTCTCTCAAGGATTTCGAACGCAACGAGTTTTTCCATGTGTTCGATGTCGCTCAGAAGGTGATGGAGCCGATTGCGCGCTCGCGTCGCAATGTGGACATGCTCAAAGAGAAGACCCTGGTAACGGCCTTCTATCAGCCGTCTACACGCACGCGGTTGGCACACGAGGCGGCCATGCACCGTTTAGGCGGGCACGTGACTGGTTTTGCCGATGCCAAGATGACGCGGGCCGGGGACTTCTATCAGGAGTCCATCAAGGACACAGTCAAGATGCTGGAGTTCTATGGCGATGTGATTGTCATGCGACATTTCCAGCAGGGAGCGCCGCATGAAGCCGCGAAATGGGCGAGCGTTCCGATCATCAACGGCGGAGATGGCTGGGGCGAGCATCCCACGCAGATATTAACCGATCTGTACACCGTGCTTCGCGAGAAGGGACGAATTGACGGCTTGAAGTGGCTGGCTGTCGGCGATATGCGCATGCGAACCATGCATTCACTGGGTTACGCGTTAACTCAATTCGATTGCCCGATCACTTTTGTCGCCCCCCCTGAAATGAGTCTGACCGATGAGTTCAAGAAGGAACTCAAAGGTTACAGCCTGAACTTCAAAGAGGCCGATCACGTTGAGAAGGCCATTGGCGAAGCGGATGTGATCCTGGTCGAGCCGGTTGTCCAACCCGATTACACCAAATCGCGTGATGAACGAACTGGCGAGTTGAATCTGACGCCAGCCAATTACAAGATCACACGTGAACTATTGGAGAAGAAGGCCAAACCAGATGCCATTTTGCTGCACTCCCTGCCGCGCATGGATGAAATCCCGACCGATGTGGATATCACCCGCTGGTCGCGTTACTGGCAGGAAGCTTTCAATGGCGTTGTCATGCGCATGACTTTGCTGGCGCTTATCCTGGGCGCGATGGAATAGGAGAGATACCATGACCATATATGATGACCTTCGCAAGCACTATGGCACGGCCAGCGCCGAACAGAAATTGCTCGTCCTGCGCCGCGAACTTCTCAGACCCATTGTCACCGTCCAGACCTCATCGAAACTTTTGCAGGATATTGGCGATGAGATCCTGGGTTGCCTGCCGGAGGGCATTGAACCTCAAGAATTCAAGAATACCCTCCAATGGCTTTCGGACGCGGCCCGTGATCTTCAGGATGTTTTGGACGGCCTGACCCTTGACCGGTCCCAAGTGCAGGAACAGCACGGTTCAGAATAAACCTAGTCTTCTGGTCGGGTTATCGGCTAGGCTGTTAGTTAACGGAAGGTTAGCCGATAAGGAGACTGCATGACAACAATCAAAAACTTTGAAGACCTGCAAGCCTGGCAAAAAGCGCGAGAGTTGGCGACCAATATCTATGAGCTGACACGAAAAGAAAAATTTTCCCGCGATTATGGCCTGCGCGATCAAATTCAGCGAGCCGCCGGATCGGTAATGCACAATATCGCGGAAGGATTTGAATCTGGATCTGATCCCGAATTCGCTCGTTTCCTGAAAATGGCCCGTCGCTCTGCCGGTGAAGTGCAATCTGAATTGTATCTTGCCGTTGATTGCCAGTACATTACTCAAGATGAGCTACAGAAAGGATATGCTACTTGCAGTAGATGCTAAAAAGCTTATAAACGGAATGATATCGTATCTACGAAAATCCGACTAAAAGACAAGAAGACAAGGAGACTAATTTATGCAAACCAATTTTCGCGGCCGCGATCTGGTCGGCGATCTCGACTTCACCAAAGAGGAAGTCGAAACCGTTCTGGAAGTAGCCTGGGATCTCAAGCGCAAGCGCGCCCTCGGCGAACCGCATCCGTATCTGCGGGATAAGGCGCTGGCGATGCTGTTCTTCTTCTCATCCACGCGCACGCGCGGATCGTTCGAGGCTGGCATGGCTCAACTCGGCGGGCATGGCGCGTTCATTGACTCGAACACCACGCAGATCTCGCATGGCGATACCCCGGTTGAGATCGGCGAAATCTTTGGCCGCTACTTCGATGGCATTGCCATTCGTCACTGCGACTATGGCGATGGCAATAAATATTTGAACGCGGTGGCCAAGTCCAGCCGCGCGCCAGTTCTCAACATGCAATGCGACATTTATCATCCCTTCCAATGCCTGGCTGATCTGATGACCATTCAGGAGAAGAAGGGCAAGGATTTGCGCGAGAAGAAAATCGTTGTTTCGTGGGCGTATGCGGCTTCGTATCTCAAACCGATTTCCGTGCCCCAATCCTTGATCCTGCAAATGCCGCGTTTTGGCATGGATGTGACTCTCGCATATCCGCCGGAATTTTCGCTCATGCCCGATATCGTCGCGCAGGCCAAGGAACAGGCAAAGATCGCCGGAACGAAATTCGAGATCATTGACAGCAAAGACGGCATGACCGAAGCCTGCAAGGATGCGGATGTGATCTACGCCAAGTCCTGGGGTCCGCTCCTGACCACGAACGATAAAGTCGAAGGCAAGAAGCTTCAGGATATGTACAAGAATTGGCTCATGGACGACGCCAAGCTCAAGGTCGCTCACAAGGATGCCATCTACATGCACCCGCTTCCTGCTGACCGCGACGTTGAAGTCACCAGCAGTGTGTTGGACGGCCCTCATTCCGTGGTCTTCGATGAGGCCGAGAATCGTCTGCACGCGCAGAAGGCCGTCATGGCCTTGACGATGAGTTAGCGTGTCATTGCGAAAGCGGTGCTCTTCCGCTTGAAGCAATCTCCTCGTCAAACAGGGGATTGCTTCGTCATAGAACGTCTCGCAATGACATTTGAAAAGGAGATTTATTTATGACCAACAAACTTGCTGTTATCGCGATTGGCGGCAATTCGCTCATCAAGGATGAGCAGCATAAGACTGTTGAGGATCAATATCTGGCGGCAAAAGAAACCACCTTCCATATCGCCGACATGATCGAGGCTGGCTGGGATGTCGCTATCGGCCACGGAAACGGACCGCAGGTTGGGTTCATTTTGAGGCGCTCTGAAATCGCCGCCAAAATGGAAGGCATGCACGAGGTCCCATTGGACGTATGCGGCGCAGACAGCCAGGGCGCGATCGGTTACGCCCTCCAGCAGAACCTGCAAAACGAACTCTATCGCCGCGGCATTAAGAAGTCAATTGCCACAGTGGTGACACAGGTGATGGTGGACAAAAACGATTCGGCTTTCAAGAATCCGTCCAAGCCGATCGGCTCATTCATGGACGAGGCTGAAGCCAAGCGCCGCGAGAAGGAAATGGGCTGGTCGGTGGTTGAAGATGCGGGCCGCGGCTGGAGACGCGTCGTGGCTTCACCGCTCCCGAAGGAAGTCGTGGAACTTGAAGCTGTGGAAGCCCTCATTACGGCAGGCACGATTGTCATTACAGTGGGAGGTGGCGGCATCCCGGTCATTGATATCAGCGATCATGAGTATCAAGGGGTGGCGGCCGTGATTGACAAGGATTTTGCTTCCAGCCTTTTGGCGCGGCTCATCAAAGCTGACCTGCTCCTGATCTCCACTGCAGTTGAAAAAGTCGCGCTTAACTTTGGAAAGCCCGAACAAAAATGGCTCGACAAGATGACACTCGCTGAAGCCAAAGCCTATCTTGCCGAAGGCATTCACTTTGCAAAAGGTTCGATGGCTCCGAAAATTCAGGCGGCCATCTGGTATCTGGAAGCCATGCCCAAAGGTAAGGCGCTCATTACCAATCCCGAAAATATCGGCCGCGCCCTCAAAGGCGAAACCGGTACGTGGATCTCAGCATAATCGTTGAGTGGTCGAATAAGCCTAACTGGTCGTCCGATGATAATTTGTCCATCGGGCGATCAGTGATGTATCACATCTTTTCTGGGGCTTGTACATAGAATAGAATATTACGTCTTTGCGAGCCGCTGTTCCGAACGAAGTGAGGACGGCGAAGCAATCCCCACCACAGTTTGGGAGATTGCTTCGGGGAAAGGCGCCCCTCGCAACGACGTGAAAGAATTTCCATACACACTAAAGATTTCTTGCCGATCATCATAAAGATAAAAGACAGTATATAATCTGCCCCACATGATTCCTTCCCCGCGTGTCCTCCTAAGTATAGATTATGAACCCTGGTTTGCCCTCACTCGTCGTTACGATAAACTGACCGATCACAATCAACGCCGTGATCTGGATGGGGGCTTTACTTTGTCCGCAATCGATCCTATTCTTGAGCAGCTTGGCGATTCAAAGATCAGTTTTTATATAGTCGGCGAAGTCGCTGAATGGTATCCCGAAATTCCACAGAAAATTGTTGCGGCGGGCCATGAACTGGGGCTGCATTGCCAGTTCCATCGCCGGTTGCACGATATCAACGAGCTTAAGGCGGATATCCAAAGTTCATTGTCGTGGCGTAAAAAATTCCATGTGCGCGGCTATCGTACGCCGATGATCAGCATCAACGAAGCTGCTTATCCGCTTCTTCAAGAGGCTGGATTTGTTTATAGCTCATCCATTTACGCCCCTGCCGGAACAGTCCTTCAAAAAGATAAACTTTGGGAGTTCCCGGTCAGTACGCTCAAATTGTTTGGGCCGAAGAAAGAGTATCGCGCCCCGCGCGACTACTCGCTGCGCCTGCTTGCCAGCGGTGAGTTTCCGTATGGCTCCAGCTTTAGTGTTGGGATGATGGATGGGGCGATCCTGAAGATACTCGAATGGGAATTGAAAGCCGGACGGAGTCCGGTCATGTTTTTGCATCCGTATGAATTGGTCTCACCGTCCAATTGGCCTGGCCGCATCCTGCCGGACCTGATGCGGCATCCGTTATTGTGGCCTTTCACCTGGAACAAAGCCGGGTTTTTAGCTGCCTTGCTCCGCAACTTTCCCGTCTCGCCCCTCGCCACTTATTACGATGAGATGTTTGCTTCAAAGCCATGACGATGAAACCCGAAGTGACCATTCTTCCATCCGGTGAATCACTTGTTCTGCCCGATTCTCTTGCTTCGTCCGCTGGATTTATCGGGTTGGATTCATGGATGAAGTTCGTTGAGAAAGTTTATGGTTTTCCAATTTATCGTCTCGTCGCTCGAATGGATGGCCCAGTCTCCGGCCTGCTGGCTTTGCTGCGCGTCAAGCATCCCATCTTCGGAGATTATTTGGCGACTGCGCCCTTCGGCTCTTATGGCGGATTCGCTTTTTCGTCTATAGAGTCGCGCGATGCGTTGGTGGATCAGGCTCGGACCCTGGCGAAGGAATTGGGTGTGGAATATGTCAACGTACGGTTTGATGCTGGAGAAATGAATCCGCCCGACGGTTGGATTCAACATCCAGCCTATGCCACCTATCGCGCCGACCTGTCATCCGATCCCGATGCTTTGCTTTCATCCTACAGTTCCGATCATCGCAACCACATCCGCAAATCTTTGAAGAAGGGATTTACAATTAAGTTCGGCCATCTTGATTTACTTGACGACGCGTACGAGGCGTTGGCGCGCAGTATGCACGAGCTTGGATCGCCGTATCACGCCAAGAATTATTTACGCACGATGGCCGAGTCTTTGGGCGGGATGCTTGAGTTTGCTGTGATCTACGGGCCGCGTGGAGAGTTGGCAGGCGCAGGGGTGTTTATCTTGCAAGGCAAGGTTGCTGCAAATCTTCATGCGAATATTCTTCATCAATTTCGCTCAGACTATGCCGGAGAGTTTCTGTATTGGTCAGTCATCGCGCATTATTGCCAAAAGGGATTTCAGGTCTTTGATATGGGCCGAAGTTTGATCGGTTCGGGCAATGAAGTGTTCAAATTAAAATGGAAGCCGAGAAAACAATTGCTCGCATACTGGTACTCTTTGCGCGAAGGCATGAGCGTGCCGGAGTTGAATCAAAAGAATCCTAAATTCCAAATCGCTATTTGGACGTGGAAGCATTTGCCGGCGTTTGTTGTTCGTCCGCTTGGTCCGTTTTTAATTAAGGGCCTGGCTTGATTTTTAAGAAGGAAATGTTATGCTGTTTGGCCTGCGAATAAAAAACATGTTAAAGAAATTTGCTGCGCTGGAAATTCCGCTGCGTGTGATTCCGTTCGCATTGTTCATCATGACTTTTCTGGCGTATGGCTTGTTGTTCCGGCAGCTTGGCTTCTATTGGGACGATCTGGGGATAACCTGGATCCGCTATCATTTTGACGCGCATGCGTTGCAGCTTTATTTTGCCAGCAGTCGCCCGCTGTGGGGATTGCTTTATCAATTTACCGGGAACTTCCTGCCGGATGTCCCGGCTTACTGGCAGCTCTTCGCGATCTTCTGGCGTTGGGTGACGGCCCTTTTATGTTGGGCAATCTTTCGAGAACTTTGGCCGGATCGCCGCCGACTGGCCTTGACCATCAGCCTTTTCTTCCTGCTTTATCCTGGATTCAATTTGCAGTGGGTATCTTACGTTTACAGCCATTTCTTTATTGTTCTTTCTTTCTTCCTGTTTTCATACCTGTTGATGTTCTGGTCGTTCCGCCGGCCCAAACAGTTTTGGTTGTTGACCGTTTTGGCAATACTGTGCTCTGCATTCAACCTTTGGATGATGGAATATTTCTTCTTCCTTGAGTTGATGCGGCCATTCATCATTTTTATTTTTGTTCAACAAGATTCATCCCATGAAAAACAGCCCGGCGCAAAATATCTGGCCTCCCAAACTTTTACGAAGTGGCTGCCTTATCTCCTCACCTGGCTGGCAGATGTTTTTTATCGTATGTTTGTGTTTTCCAATCAAGATTACAAAAGCATTCTGCTGACGGATTTACTCACCAAACCTATTACGACGATTCTCGATTTGATCAGATCGATCTTTTCGGACCTTTGGCTGGTCAGCGCAAAAGCCTGGGCGCTGGTCTTTCATTTTCCCGTCCCATCCATCGATGGCCCTTTGACCACTTTGTTTTACGCGTTCGTGGTTGTCAGCACTGCATTGCTGACTGTGGTTTTGCTTTGGTGCACGCGTGAAAAAGTACCACAAAAATATTCCTTTGCCTGGTGGCCGATCGGGTTGGGTCTCGTCACGATGCTTGTAGCGGGCATTCCGTATTGGCTGGCAAAATTTGATGTGACGCTTGGTTTCCCCGCCGACCGTTTTACGATCTCATTCATGTTGGGCGTTGGGATTTTTTTGGCGGGCCTGCTCGAATTTTTCCCTGCACGCGTTCGGCTTATATTAGTTGTTGCACTCGTCGCATTGGCGGCGGGACGCCAGGCCTTGTGGGCGGATTCTTTTCGACGCGATTGGACTTCACAAAAAACGTTATTCTGGCAAATGATCTGGCGCGCGCCGGGATTGGCGCCGAATACAACCATCCTGATGAATGAAGGGCCGTTTAATTATTATGCGGATAATTCTTTGGGCGCGGCCCTGAATTGGATTTATGCTCCTGATAATAGTTCAGCGCAAATCCCTTATGTTTTATTCTATCCAACATCACGGATGCAACCCGGCGGTTCATTGCCCGGACTTCAAGCGGGGCTGCCGATCAATTATGATTATGCCATCGGAAAATTTTCCGGCAACACATCACAAGTCGTTGCGTTTTATTTCCAGCCTCCGGGATGTTTGCGTTTACTCGATCCTGAAATCGATTCCCAAAATCATTTCATCACTGATGGAAGCTTGATGCGTGACGCCGCGCAGTTATCCTCGTCAGCGTGGATAAAGGCCGATCCAACGGCGCACATGCCCGAAGTCTACGGCCCCGAACCGGCGCATGGTTGGTGTTATTATTTTGAACGGGCCGACCTTGCGCGTCAGATGGGCGATTGGAGCAGCGTCGTCAAGTTGGGCGACCAGGCTTTTAAGGTGAATGATTATCCCAATGATCCCATCGAGCGGTTTGTTTTTGTTGAAGGTTATGCTCATGCTGGCAATTGGGAACGCGCCAAGGAACTTGCGATTGAATCACATAAGGTTTCGCCAAATTATGTTGGCCCACTTTTATGCAAGTTGTTGAATCGATTGGATCGTGAAGTACCGGCCAGCAAAGACAAGCAAACTAGTCTAAACGAATTACGCACAAAATTTTCCTGTTTGCCGTAAAATAGAGATGCAATATTCTTCACGAAATAAAAGCTTCTTGGTAGAATTGTCCAGACAAGTTGAAAGGAGGCGGTCGGTTCGAGGTAACAAAAGAATGCCTGCTCGATCTTGTAATTCAAATTCCAAAAGGAGAAGAAGAAATGCGTAAGACAATTCTGCACGTCGCCTTATTGGTCGGCGCCCTTGCGATGATTTTATCTGCATGCGGCCCGGCACCGACGGCTGCTCCCGTTGCCACGGAGGCTCCTGTCGCCACTCAAGCTCCAGCTACACAAGCTCCGGCCGTAACTGAAGCTCCCACTGCTGCACCAACCAGCGCTGGTTTCCAAATCCCCGATATTGCATCCGGAAAATTTAATGTGGCCGTAGTCCTCGTCGGTTTCCATGCTGACGGCGGTTGGTCACAGGCTCATACTGAAGGCGCTCAGTGGCTTTCGACTCAAGACCCGACAATTGCCGTTCAGTATGTTGAGCTGGTCAATCCCGGTCCGGATGCCGAAACTGTGATGCGCTCGTTGGCCCGTAAAGGTTTTGACCTGATCATTGGCACTACCTTTGAATATGGCCCGACCATGGATACGTTATCCCAGGAGTTCCCCAAGACCTACTGGCTGCATGTCTCTGGCTATCGCAGTAATGGCACGAACTATGGCAACTTGTTTGGCTCGATGGAAGATATGAAGTATTTGGCGGGCATGATTGCTGGTGCGCGCGCCAAGGCAGATGGTAATACCAAGCTCGGATATGTTGCGCCCTGGCCGCTTCCTGAGGTCATTCGACTCGGCAATGCTTTCATGCTGGGAGTTAAACAAACCTGCGCAGCGTGTACGATGGAAGTCCGCTGGATCAACACCTGGTATGATCCCGATAAAGAGAAGCAGGCCGCCCAATCCCTGCTTGACGCGGGCGTTGATATTGTGCTGATCGGTTCTGACACTCCCGGACCGCTGGTGGCCGCCGCCAATGCTGGCAAATGGGCTTTCACATACGACTATATCAACTCCTGCCAACCCGCTTCTGCCAAGTGTTTAGGCACACCATACTGGAACTGGGGCCCGGCCTATCTCGATATCATTAAGCAAATTCGCGCCGGAACTTGGAAACCAGGCAACGATTATCGTGATGCCAGTTCCGGCATTGTCGGTTTGTACGGCTTCATGGCAGGACAGACTCCTCAGCCCGGCGTTCCGGCTGAAGTCATCCCGCTCGTTAAGGCCAAACTTGCCGACATGCTGGCGGGCAAGTTCACGCGCAAAGATGTATTTATGGGTCCGATCACCGATAACACCGGCAAAATCATCGTTCCGGCCGGTCAATCGCTCACCGACGAAGATTTGCAGGGCATCGATGCGGCTACCATTAAATCCGGCAACCTTACCGGTCGCACCGCATGCACGTTCTGCATGAACTGGCTGGTGGATGGCATTCAGGGCGCCATTCCGGCCATGCCGGGTCCGTAAAGTCTGTTGTTGGTAATTTGTTGGTGCAGGAGTCAAACTCCTGCACCAACTCTATTATTACAGTGTCCATCGGGAGCGGCTTAATGAGTGAACCCATAAATGCTTTTGAAATGCGAGGCATCGTCAAGCGCTTTCCTGGCGTCCTCGCGAACGATCATGTAAATTTTTCTTCGCGGGTGGGAGAGGTTCACGCGTTGTTGGGTGAAAACGGCGCGGGCAAAAGTACGTTGATGAATGTTCTAGGTGGTCTCTATATGCCGGAGGCCGGTGAGATTTACATTGGGGGACAAAAGGTTTCCTTTCATTCTCCTCAAGACGCCATTGCTCATGGGATCGGCATGGTGCATCAACATTTTATGTTGGTGCCGTCTCATTCAGTTGCCGAGAACATAGTACTTGGTTTGAATCGTCCACGTTTTTTTCTTAATTTATCACAGGTCGAAGAACAGGTGGCCGCCCTGGCCGAACAATATAACATGAATGTCAACCCGCGTGCCAGGATATGGGAATTGTCCGTCGGCGAACAACAGCGCGTCGAAGTTTTGAAGATGCTTTTCCGCGGCGCCAAAGTTTTGATCATGGATGAACCCACCGCGGTTTTGACTCCACAGGAAGTTGATTCGTTATTCCACACTTTGCGCGATATGACTCGGCAGGGACACACCATTGTTTTTATTTCACATAAACTGGATGAAGTGGTTGCCATCGCAGACCGCGTGACGGTTTTGCGGCGCGGCAAAGTAACCGCGGCGGGCGAATCCGCCAAGGGCGTCACAAAAGCCCAGCTTGCCAAGTTAATGGTCGGGCGCGAAGTTTTATTCCGCGTTATCAAGAAGAAGGCACAACCTGGTGACGTTGTCCTTTCAGCCAATGGACTGACCGCAAATAATGATCGTGGTCTTCCGGCCCTTCGTAATGTGTCTTTTCAACTGCGCGCCGGGGAAATATTTGGAATTGCCGGGGTGGCCGGTAATGGTCAGCGCGAGTTGGCGGAGGTTCTCACCGGCCTGCGACGCATGACTAGCGGCACTGCAAAATTTGGCAACGATCTATTGGACCCTTCAACCAAGTGGCAAGAGATCGGTCAACGGCTGGCGCATATTCCCGAAGACCGCGCCGCGTTTGGAAGCGTCCCAAGTTTGAGCGTGGCTGAGAATTTGATTCTTAAGTCCTTTAATCGCGAGCCTATTTCTTCTGGATGGGCGATCAATTCAAATGCAGTGCATGAAAATGCCGTCCGCCTGGTGGATGAATATCAGGTCGCGACACCGACAGTCGAAACCGCGGTGCGGATGTTATCGGGCGGCAATTTGCAAAAAATAATTTTGGCGCGCGAAACGTCCGGGCATCCGGGGCTGATGATTGCGGTGCACCCGGCCCGAGGTCTGGATGTGGGCGCGATGGAATCGGTCCATAAAATCCTGATTGAACAACGCGATGCGGGCGCCGCCATCCTTTTGATCTCCGAGGATTTGGATGAATTACTTTCATTAAGTGATCGTCTGGCTGTCATGTATGAGGGGCAGATTATCGGCGAAATGCCCACTGACGGTGCGGATATTCAAACAATCGGGCTCATGATGGCCGGCACAAAGGTGGAAAAATGAATCTGCCATGGAAATCCTATCGCTTAAGAATCGAAACCCGCGCGGATAACCCCGGCTGGATGGGAATCGTATCATCCATTTTGGGTGTAGTGCTGGCATTGGTTGTAGGTGGCTTTGTCTTGCGAGCGGCAGGTGCCACAGATCCTATTGGAACCTATCGCGAAATATTCAAGGAAGGCTTTGGCACATTGCAAGATTGGCAGGCGGGAATCCACGCCTTGTTGACCAACACCGATTGTCCAAAAGGATCGCTGTGCTTCGGTCCAATCTCCGACACGTTGGTTAAAGCCTCGCCCATTCTTTTAACCGGTCTGGCTTGTATCCTTGCCTTTCGGATGAAGCTTTGGAACATCGGCGCAGACGGACAGATGTTCATGGGTGCCTGGGCTGCCACCGGTGTTGCAATATTTCTTTTGCCAAAGAATACCGATCGCACTGTGATGTTGGCGACGATGGCGCTGGCTGGTTTGATTGCAGGTTTTATCTATGGAGCCATTCCTGGTTTGCTCAAGGCCTGGCTCAACATCAATGAGATCATCATTACTTTGATGTTGAACTATGTGGCCTACAAATGGCTTGAATATTTTATAGTGGTCGGACCGTGGAGTTTGGGAGACTTCGAGTCGACCGGTCGCTTCGCTACTTCCGCCACCTGGCCGCGCTTGACCGAATACTCGAAAAGCATTCCAATTCTGGCGGGATTAACCGCCCATCCCGGAATCTTCCTCGGGATCATCGCCGCAAGTATGCTAGCATGGATTATTTACCGCAGTCGCTGGGGATATGAGATCCGCGTGATAGGTGATAACCCAAAAGCGGCTCGTTATGCCGGCATCAATCTAGCGCGCAATATTTTTTTGGTGATGGGGATTTCCGGCGCGCTGGCCGGTTTGGCCGGGATGAATGAAGTCGCGGCCTTGCGCGAACTCACTGGACGTTTTCAGCGCGGATACGGTTTCACGGGCGTGATCGTGGCCTGGCTGGCACGACTTAATCCTCTGGCCGCGATTTTCGTTGCCATTCTTTTTGGCGGACTGTTGGTGGGTACTCAGTTGATCCAGCCTCAGGGTATTGCTTCCATGTTGCAGGGTGTAATCCTGTTTGTAGTAGTCGGCACTGAATTACTCTTTCGCTATCGCTTTCGGCTGGAGAAGATAACCTCCAGCGTAGTCACATCTGCTTCGGAGCCTTCCAATGTCAACTAACGCTTTGATCGCACTCGCGGCTACGATCATATTTGGTGCGCTGGTCAGCGGGACGCCGTTGCTGTTTGCAACGCTTGGAGAAATTTTGTCCGAACGTGCTGGTGTAATGAATCTGGGAATCGAAGGCATGATGCTGGTAGGCGCGATGGGCGGCTTCGCGGTCTGGTTCCACACCGGGAATACTTTCGTCGGGCTTTTGGTCGGCATGATATTTGGCGGCTTGCTTGCTCTTCTCCATGCTTTCATCACCATTAGCTTGAGGGCCGATCAGGTTGTAAGTGGTCTGGCAGTCACTTTTCTCGGCACTGGTCTCTCGAGCATCCTCGGCGCGCCATACGTAGGCAAGGCTGTTCCACAGCCAATTCCCTTGACAGTGCCTCTTCTTGATCGTATCGAGCTCCAGCAATTAATTATGATTGTGGTGGGATTAGTGCTCGCGCCGGCAATTTGGTATTACCTGAATCGAACTCGCCCCGGACTTAACCTGCGCTCGGTGGGCGAGTATCCATCTGCTGCGGACTCGTTGGGAATCAATGTTTACCGAACGCGTTACATGTACGTCATCTTTGGCGGCTTAATGAGCGGGCTGGGCGGCGCCGCCATGAGTCTTGTGGCCGACCCGGGTTGGGTGGACGGAAAAACTTCGGGCCTCGGCTGGATCGCTGTCGGCTTGGTAATCTTTGCGTCGTGGGATCCGCTTCGAGGGCTGTGGGTTTCGTATTTCTTCGGTCTGCTTCGCCGCCTGCCGCTCGATCTGCAGAATCCGGCACTGCCTTTTATTTCCACCGCCAACAATCCGCAGCTTGGCCGCATTATGGACATGTTGCCGTATCTTGCAACGATCTTTATTTTGATCCTCGGTTCGCGCGAAGCCATGCGCAAACGAATTGGCGCACCCGCCGCATTAGGCACACCTTATATTCGCGGCGAACGCGGGCTATAAATTATGTAGAGCGGGGCTTCCCGCTCTACACTTGCTAGTAAAATAAAAATCCATCGGTTCGGTGGTCGCTGATGTGTTCACATCAACGGCGTTGGGCAAGCCCATCGAAAAGTACCGCCGTCCAAGAAAGAGGACACCACCAATGAACCTTTGGCAAAATTATCTTCGACCAAAAACTTTATCCGAGGCAATGGATGCGTTCGCTCATGCGCCGCGCCCACTTGCGCCGATTGCAGGCGGGACAGATTTATTATTGGATTTGGAACAAGGCCGACATTCTCCCGTTCAAACTTTAATTGATGTTACTGAAATTAGAGAATTGCTTGTTCTCGATATTAGGGATGAATATCTTTTCATCGGCGCGGGCGTGCCGGTTAATCGCGTCGCGCTGGACCCGCTCACGGCTCGCCACGCCCAAGCCTTGACTGAAGCCTGCAACTTGATCGCCGGACCGCAAGTCCGCAACGTCGCCACGCTCGGCGGAAACGTCGCCCACGCTCTCCCTGCCGCAGATGGGACGATTGCCTTGCTCGCGTTGGACGCGCAGGCAGAGATTGCCAACTTTGCTCAAGCCACCGTCCCCGGCGGCGAGGACGTCGCTGAGAGCAAAATAAAAACGCGTCGCATCCCATTCAAAGAATTATTTCTCGGCCCGGGAAAATCCGCGCTCAAACACGGGGAAGAATTATTGGTTGGTTTTTATATTCCAATTCAAACCCTAAAAGTCTCTGAGACCTTTAGGGTTTCTTCATGTTTCAAGAGAATCATGCGCCATCAAGGAGTTGCGCTTCCTATTTTAAATTGCGCGGTCTGGCTGGAACGTGAAAAGGATATCATCAAAGATATTCACATCGCCGTCGGCCCCGGTGGTGGGACTCCCTTCCGCGCCACTGAAGCGGAAAACGCTTTGCGTGGACAATCCTACGGCGAGGAAACTTTTGATCGCGCTCTGGATGCTTTGCTTGCCCAAGCCCAGTTCCGCACCAGCGCCCGCCGTGCCAGCGCGGAGTATCGCCGTCACATTGTGGGCGGGTTGTTTAGGGATGTGCTGGAAATAGCATGGTTGCGTGCAATATTAGACTTGTGGAGAAATGATGAAAGGAGTTAAAAATGCAAATTATCGACCTGCCTGAATTCCCCCACTCTGGAGACGTTATTTACATAAAATCTACAGATTCATTGGAAGCAGAATATTTTGGGCAACTGCTTGTCAATAAGATTGGTAATAAGTGGGGTAGCAAAGAGCGACTCCATCTAACGAAACATCAGACGGCTTTTCTTTTATATGACATCAAAGAATTTGATTCCGGTTTGTCTCTTTCAATTGCAACAAAGCCTTATCCTGATTTTGAGTGGTGGTTATTTCGCCTTGCAATTGAAAGAGGTTGGCAGCCATTTTCGAAGATTGGCACCTTTACTAGAATAACAGAATTTTAGACTTCCCCGTAATATTGAGTTTCTATGGTGAAAACTATGAACAACCAAATCTCACTTACCGTTAACAACATTCAACACACCCTCGACTCCATCGCAGGCGAAACCCTTTCCACTCTCCTGCGTGAGCGATTGCGCTTGACGGGCACAAAGATCGGCTGTGATGAGGCCGAGTGCGGCGCGTGTACCGTCCTTGTGGATGGCGAGCCTGTGGTCTCGTGCATCTA
>JAKAMM010000257.1 GCA_021812905.1 Chloroflexota bacterium
TCCGCCGAGCGTTTTTGGGTTGGCTTTCAAGATGATCTCTGCGCGTATTTTGTGGTCGCCGCTGAATGGACTGTCAACGCGGTCATAGAAATATTCACCGCCGACTTTGTCGAATAATATTTTCAACAATTCGGTGGGTTTCTTGCCGGTTTTGACCATCATGTCGAGCATATACAAGCCTGCCAGAATACCATCACGTTCGGGGACGTTGCCGCGGAACGCATAGCCGCCGCTTTCTTCACCGCCAATTAACGCATTCGTCTCGGTCATCTTGGGCGCCACGTATTTGAATCCCACGCCTGTTTCATAAACCGGTACATTATAAAGTTTGCCGAGCTTATTGAGCATGGTCGTGGTCGAAAGCGTCTTGACAATTGGGCCGCGCAGTCCGCGGATTTCGAGCAGGTAATAAGCCAGCAACGCATAAACGCGCAATTGGTTGATGAATTTTCCGTTTTCGTCGCCGATGCCGCAACGATCAGCATCGCCATCGGTGATAAGCAGGACATCAGCCTTGTTATCGATTGTGGCCTGCAAGCCCACATCGATGTTCGGTTGGATTGGTTCCGGTCGTTTCATCTCGGGGAATGACGGATTGCGCACGTTGTGAATTTCGATCACTTTGGTTTTGCCGCCCGCCAGCAATCTCGTGAACCAGTTTGCGCCGTTGCCCCACATCGCATCCACCATGACGGTCAGGCCCGCGTCTTTGATGGGTTGCAGGTCGATCAAATGATCGCGCCTGAGATGATCGATGTACGGCGCGGCCGCGTCGAATTTGACGATCTGTCCAGCTTTTTCTGCATCGGCGTAAATTGTCCGCTTCACTGCTTCGACTGAATCCGGAATACTGCTTTCGATCTGTTTCAACCCCTCCGGGTCGATCGCGCCGCCCGTCTCGTTGCGGACCTTGAATCCATTGTCAGTGGGCGGATTATGCGAGGCAGTAATATTGACCGCGCCCGCGGCTTTTTTATCCACAACCGCGTAGGCGATGACAGGTGTCGGTGTGGCGCCATCGGTCAGATAAACTTTCAAGCCGTTGCCAGCCAAAACTTCCGCGACCGCCGCAGCGAAGAATTCCGAACTGAAGCGTTTATCGTGGCCGACAATTACCCACTGGCCCTGCTTGCCTTTTGAGAGCAGATAGGTTGCGAAACCCTGCGCGCATCGGCGGACATTGTCGAAAGTGTAATCCTCGGCGATGACGCCGCGCCAGCCGTCCGTGCCGAATTTGATTTGAGTGGGCATAAGAACTCCTGAATTTGAAAAATGAATGACGGGATTATATCAGCGAACAAATAGTGCAAGCGGTATAATCTCCAAATTATGAGTGAAAAGATTTACCTCGATTATGCTGCAACAACTCCCGTCGACCCGCGCGTTTTTGACGCGATGCTTCCGTATTTTTCCGCTTCATTCGGGAACCCGTCATCGGTTCACCGTTATGGACAAATTGCCGAAGCTGCAATCGACTCCGCCCGCGCAACTGCCGCTGCTGCGTTAAATTGTCTCTCTGATGAAATTATTTTTACCTCCTGCGGTTCCGAGTCTGACAATCTCGCTTTGCGCGGCGCGGCGTTAGCCATGCGCGAGAAAACCGGCGCAGACTGGATCATCACTTCACGTGCTGAACATCATGCCATCAGCAAAACGGCTGAACAACTGGAAAAATATCACGGCTTTCAAGTCGAATGGCTGGATGTGAATGAGCATGGCATGGTCACGCCGGAGGCGGTTGAAAAGGCTATTTGTGATAAGACTGCGTTGGTCTCGGTGATGTATGCCAATAACGAGATCGGCACGATCAACCCGATCAAAGAAATTGCCGAGATTTGCCGAAAGAACAATATTCTCTTTCATACCGACGCGGTTCAAGCCGCCGCGTATTTGCCAGTGGATGCAAAAAGCTTGGGCGCTGATTTAATTTCCTTGGGCGGGCACAAGTTTTACGGTCCAAAAGGAGTCGGGGCATTGTATGTCCGCAAAGGAATTAATCTCGTCCCACATCTAACGGGCGGCGGCCAGGAAAATGGCCTGCGTGCCGGAACGCAAAATGTGCCTTACATCGTTGGCTTTGCTGAAGCGCTACGGCTGGCCGTTGAAGAACGCGACCAGCGCATAGCGCATGTCAAACCTTTACGAGATCAAATCATCGGAAATATTCTTGAGACGATTCCAGAATCAAAACTGACTGGTCATCTCGAATCACGCTTGCCGAATCACGCGAGTTTTGCGTTCAAAGATGTCGATGGAAATTTATTATTGACTTTGCTGGATGCGGCAGGCTTTGCTTGTTCATCCGGTTCGGCTTGTAAAACGGGCAATCCCGAACCGAGCGAAGTAATGTCTGCCATCGGCCTGTCGCGCGAGTGGGGGCTTGGTTCGCTGCGCGTTACGTTGGGTATGAATACCATTCCCTCTGATGTGGATTCTTTCTTGAATACTTTGCCTGCGTTGGTGATACAGACGAGAAAATTAGCCGCAGATAAACACGGATGAACGCAGATGGGAGGATGAATAAATGGAAGTAAATGAAATTACAGGGAAAGTGATCGGCAGTCTTTTCAAAGTAGGTAATACTTTGGGCGGCGGATTTCTTGAAAAAGTGTATGAGAACGCGTCAACCATTGAGATTGCTAAAGCGGGTTTAAGCGTAAAGCAGCAATTTCCAATTGAAGTGAAATATGATGAGATTATCGTCGGTCAGTATATTGCAGATTTGCTTGTGGAAGATTTGGTTTTGGTTGAATTTAAAGCCGTCAAAATGCTGGAGGAAGTGCATACGGCCCAGTGCTTGAATTATTTGCGTGCAACAAATTTGCCGGTCTGTTTGCTTGTCAATTTTTATCGGCCAAAAATCGAGATCAAGCGCCTCATTGCGAACAATGCATGGATTCCAAAATGATTTATCAAACATCAGTGTTTATCCGTGTTCATCTGTGGCAGAAATCATGACCAAAGTTGTCGTTGCCATGTCCGGAGGCGTTGATTCCTCTGTTGCCGCGGCTTTGCTTAAACAGCAGGGCTACGAAGTTATCGGCATGATGCTGCGCTTGTGGTCCGAGCCGGGCAAGGAAGATTCCAATCGCTGCTGTACGCCCGATGCGATGGGTCAGGCACGGCGCGTGGCCGCCAGACTGGATATTCCGTTTTATGTGGTGGATGCCAAGGATGTTTTCCGCAGGACCGTTGTGGAGTATTTTCTCGACGGCTACGCCTCAGGCGGGACGCCGAATCCGTGCCTCGTTTGTAATCGTTCCATCCGCTGGGAATTTTTACTGAACCACGCTTTAGCTTTGGGCGCTGACTACATGGCGACCGGACATTATGTGCGGTTGAAGAATGAAGATGGAAATGTGACATTGTTGCGCGCGATTGATTCATCAAAAGATCAATCGTATGTTTTGCATGTTTTGACGCAGGAAAAATTAAAGCACGCATTATTCCCGATTGGCGAATATTCGAAATCAGAAATCCGTCAAATCGCCGAGTCTTTTGGATTGTCAACCGCCTCACGTCCGGATTCTCAAGATTTATGTTTTCTGGCGGGTGAAGATTACCGGAATTTTATTCAGCGCAATGCGGCGCAGATGCTTCGTCCGGGCGAGATCGTAACGAGTGATGGCACAGTGGTTGGTTCACATGATGGATTGGCGAACTATACCATTGGTCAGCGCAAGGGGCTGGGAATTTCGTCGCCTGTGCCGTTGTATGTGTTGGGAAAGAATGCCGCCGCGAATACGGTTATTGTTGGAACGCAGGAAGAACTTGGCTCGAGCGAACTGATTGCGCGTGATGTCAACTGGCTTTCGGGCGTTGCTCCA
>JAKAMM010000258.1 GCA_021812905.1 Chloroflexota bacterium
AATATTCAGTGACCAATGTGTTCCCCACAGTGCATCAAAATTGTAATGTGGAAATACAGGCTTTCGATCATTCCCCAGCCTTATCTGCCTTACGATTGGAGAATCTCCGGTCATATCCATATATTTCCCATTGATGTCACTGACTGTTCTTCGTCCCAACAAAACATGCCACAGATCCGTGTAGAACTTGACCTTTTGTTTTTCTGTACCGCCTGTTACCTTTATTTTTCCCAACCAACTGTTCCACTCATCATAAGAATCCTGCTTGATTTTATCAAAGTCCCAGTGGTTTAGTTCCGTCTCCATATTTAACCTGGCCTGTTCTATACTAACATAACTGATGGCCACTTTCATCAATACTTTTTCACCTTCTGAAGTTTTAAAGCTAACCGCAGCGCCAACATCGGTACCTTCTATGCCATTAAGCTCCTCGTTGATTAACTGGTGGTCCTTCCAGCAAATAAATTCATCCATGGGCTTGTTTAATCGTGCAACAAAGTAAACTGGTGTCTCTTTGTGGCGAAAACGCGTCTTCCCCATAATTTCATACCCGGCAATTTCATAATCGTTCACTTTCCAGACCTTTGAAAAAGGTTTTGGTGCATGTGCAAAAAAGGCTCCAGTATCGAAAATAATGTGGCTTTGCTCACTTTTAGGAAAAGTATAGCGATGAAAACCGACCCGAACGGTGGAAGTCAATTCTGCCGTAATATGGTAATCCTTCAAAAATAGCTTATGATAACCAGGTTTAGCAATCTCTCCCTCATGGTTGAATGAGCTCCGGTAAACATCCATACCTAAATGTCCATTCATTTCACCTACCGTGGGCATTACGGCTACCCCGGACAATTGCCATCCATGGATATGGCTGAAGCAGCGGACATGCAGACTGTCGTACAGGTAACCGTAATGCCAGGTGCCCGGAATGCCTGTGTCAGGGCTCAGGTTTACCATACCGAACGGACGGCAGGCCGATGAAAAAGAAGACGCTCGTGAATTGTGCGTGTCCACGAACGGGTTCACATAGTCGGCCGGCTTCTTCTCGATTATTTTACTGCCTGAACAGCCAAATACCAAAACGCCCAGGAATATTATATAATATAATTGATATTTACTCATACAATTAATTTAGGAATTTAATTTTCACACAACCTCTTACAGTCGGTGGTTGCCCTCAGTTGGCTTTCTCGATCTTCATAGTTCCCCATTTGGACGGGTTGATCCGCACCTCTGACGGGACATCCACCTTTCTGGCGTTGGTTTCGCCGACGTGCAACGTTGGGATCTGCGTGTCTATTTCAGATTTCAGAAAAGGATATTACCCCAGCGGGCCGGTGAAATGCGGACTTCCGAAGGGATGTCCGAAACCTCCTGGCTGCCGGGATCAAAATAGTAACAGCGTCTGACCACCCGCTGGCCACTGGGATCGCCGAAGATCACGCCCACGTCGCCGCGCAAGATGCCGGCCGGCGGACGGGTCAAGCCCAGGTCGGCCCAACTCAGGTCCACCGTGATCCCATAACCCTTGACCTCCCGCTTCACTTCCACCTTGGCGCCCTGCACCACAGCGACTTGTGCCACCCGTTCCACCCCGGTTGGCGCCGCGAATTCGACCGGAGCGTCAGTTCGTCCGGGCACCACGTAGACGTACCGCACCACCACGGGCTTGCCCTTGAACATGGAGACGATGAAACGCTGGTCACCGGGCTCCGGCCTGCCTCGGTCGGGCGAAAGGCTTGGATCTGCCGCCCAGCGGAAATCGACGGCATCGCCGGTATGGAACAGAATGTTGCGGTCTTTACCGTTGTTTTCGAACGGAGTGTTATCCTGAACGTTGAACCATAGCCGCAGCCCGTACGCGTTATGGCCAATGGCGAAGCGGGCCACCGGCTCGGCGGCCGGAAATGAATACTGGGCAAGTTTCTCCCAGCCGGCATTGTAGCCAAAACCGCCGACCCAGATGACCTTGATCGGGCCACGGGCAGTCGCGGGCAAAGTATCCCTGGCCGGGGCCTGCCGAGCCAAATGGACCGTTCCCCCGACCATCCGCCTGAGTGATTGCAGACCACGCACCTCGAGCACGGAACACGCATCCTTGCCCACGACCTGTAGCACCCGGCCATCGGGCGCATTGCCCAGCCAGCCGAAAAAGCATTCGTCGCAAAGGCTCACCCCGTCCAGCCGCATGTCCAGCTTGGCCTCCAGCAGACTCTGTTGCATCGGGGCCAGCCGCATGTCGCCGAACACCTGGGCAACAAACAGGCCATCGGTGGTGATCAGGTATCGCACCCCCTTGTTTCCATTGAGTTGGAAGACATCCCCGACCGCATTATTGACCCGGGCGACCCCTTCCACACCCAACGTGTGCTGGATGTCGCCGATTCCGGGCGCCGGGGAATTATGGGTGTTGCTGGGATAGGGATTTGGATAAGTCCAACGGATCCTGCCATCCGGCGCCAAACCCATCAGGACGTTGGTCGGGTCCCCTTGTTTGCCTCCCTGATTGATGATCAGGTTGCCCTCCCGGTCGGCCGCCAGCGAGATAATCCCATTCTTCACGGTATTCGCAGGAAGCGGGATTCTCACCGCTTGCGCGGGGTCATAGCGCAAGCCATCGCCTTTGACCGGCGAGATACGCATCACCGCGCCGTCCGCCAGCACGTAGAAACTCAAGTCCGGCCCAATCCGATAGCCCCACTCGCTGGCATAGCTCCAGTCAGGATGGATGCTGACTTCCTCGGGCGTCGCCTTGCCGTCGCCATTCACATCTTGCCAGAGAAATACGCCTTGGTTTTTGTTTTTGCCCTTCGGGAGGACGGCCACATATTCCGGATGGAGTTCTTTCCAGGTTTCCCGCAGTAGGTCAAGCTGTCCGAGAATGGCCTGCGGCACACACCGGTCTTTCTCTGCACGCACAATGATTGCGGCGCTGAGATCCCAGCCTCCGTCGCTCACCAGATACAAGGTTCCGTTGCGACGGGCGGCAATCTGCGGGGTGCCATGATAGACGAGCTTGTTCAGGTCTTTGTAAGCCAGCGGCAAGGGCAGGTCGGGATGCGCGCCCTGCCGGAAAAGAATCGTCTTGAGTTTATAAGGGGTGGGCCAGTCGCCGATCTCGAATTCCATACCGTTGTGAAAAGCGCGGGAATCGTTCGCGGGATCCAACGAACCGCCGCCGCCATACGGCGGGGGACCGATAAAATCCCGGACCAGCTTGCCCTCCGTCGTCCAGACGCTAACGCGTTTCACCTGGGGATCTTCCTCGGCCACCCAGAGTTGATTCAGCGTGTCAATGGCCAGTCCGGCCGGTCGACTGATGGCGGACGGGTTAAACACACCTTCGCCACGCCCGCCGCGCTCGCCGATGCGTCGCAGAAACCGCCCATCGCGCGCAAACACCTTCACACACTGCTCAGCCGGCGCCCGATCACCCACGTAGATTTGGTTTTTGGCATCCAGGGCGAGACCGAACGGTTCCTTCAGTCCATTGCTGATCACCGTCGAGAGCGCTCCCGTTTTCAAGTCCACGGCGACGACATTCTTCCCGCTGACAGCCAGCAAGTTGTCATTGGAATCAAGGGCGATGTTGCCGGGCTGCGGCAGGGGGATATCCCGGACATGGGCGCCTTTGTCACGCGTGAAAAGGGCCAGCCGCTGATGATCGGACAACGCGAGCACCACCCATTCTTTGGTGACGGCCAGCCCGCGGATGCCCGAGAATTCTTTCACTGGCAGTTTGATAAAAGACGGCGTCTCCTTTTTGGCAAATCCCTCCGGCGGGCCTTCCAGATAGCGGT
>JAKAMM010000259.1 GCA_021812905.1 Chloroflexota bacterium
GCAGTATTGCTGGTTTAATTGTATATGAATATAGCGTTGATGAATAGGCAATTGAAAAGACAAACGCCAATGATTTAATCCAAAATCCATTTTTGTCTTTCCTGGAAAGCAGGATGGCTGGAATCGATATCGCAATAGATGCAGGTAATATGGATAATTTATAATCAAAACTAATCGAAGGGATAATGCAGGCCCCGATTGAACATGCCAGAAAAATATAGGGATTAAAGCCTCCTGAGCTTTTTTTATACGTCTGCCGAAGAATTATCAGAAAGCAAATAATAAAAAAAGCGCAGAGGAGCAACTGGGGAATCCAATTGTTTGCGAGCAACCACAAGAAGACACGTTTGCGGGGTAGTATGCCTGAACTCGAAGACAAAATGTATAACGTAAAGGATGTGATCGAAAGATTGATGTTGCTCCCTGTATGGGATGAACTTATTCCGGTCAGCGCTGCAATTGTATTGAGTATTGGGCCCAAGCCTAATATAAACAGGGCTAAAATATTGATAACGCCCAATCCAACAATTCGCTTGATATTCCCCTTCCAGTCCGACCAATCTTCAATAAAGCAAAAAATGAATATCGCCGGATAGAGCTTTAGCTGTATAGATATTGTGAACAACAAATAAGAAAGCCATCGATGTTTTGGTTGGTTGTGAAATAAATATATTGCACCCATCGTGAATGCGAAGGCGATTATGTTCCATTGTCCTCGTTCCAGCTCGAACTGAAAACCGTAAGAGATGATGCCAGTAATAAAAATTAGCATCGCAAAGTCGGAAATGTCTTTTGATTTGGTGATCCATTGAGGTATGGCGAATGTGATAAAGAGATAACAAACAATAATGATCGCGACGAGAATTTTGTAGCCAACCTCATAGTTAAGCAATGTAAATGGTGTAAAAAAGATAAGAGTAAGTGAAGGATATAAAATCACGGGAGGATTGCCTGTATGAATCCATGCAGAACTGGCAGTTCCAATATCCCTGAAATCATTTCCAATTGGCGACATTACCGGTATGTATTTATTAAATTGCATATCCAGGGATGGATTAAAGAAAATTGGCCTAATGAAGAACCACATGTAAGTAATGAAAAAGCCAAGTAGAATCCAGCTCATGAGTGGCAGATTTGAAATGTAGTTTCTTGTGCGGTGATCAAAAGAATCGATCATGGTGATACCTCACACGGTAACAAATTGCGTTTTTTCAAAGGTCTGAAAGCGCAGGGTTAGCGAAGAATCGAGATCGGCTTTGTGGGTTGTCGCAATTTCATGTAAACATCTGAAATAGCTTTTTTAATAGCAGGAAAATATTATATATCAATGCTTCTCGCAGACTTCTCGAAGACTCGCAAGGATATTCCTTTAATTTGTCTTTTCTTTGTAATCACATAATTTTCGAATCGGACAATTCGGGCAATCCGGCTTTCTGGCATGGCAAATCTCACGCCCCAGGCGGATGATGTTCAAGTGCACGGCGTAATAGGTTTCAGGCGGGAACAAAGATTCAAGATAAGGGTGCGCCTGTTCGACGGTCATCTTTTCAGGACGCAGGCCGATGCGTCCGGTAACGCGATAAATGTGTGTGTCCACTGGAAAGGCCGGACGTCCAAGCGAGAAGCATAGAACGATCGCGGCGGTCTTCGGGCCGACGCCGTTGAACTTCGTCAGCCAGGCGCGCGCTTCCTCGAGCGCCAAATCTTTTAGGAACCATAAATCCAAATTGCCGCGTTCTTCCGTAATTTCTTTTAGAACTTTTTGGATGCGTGGACCTTTTTGCCTGGCCAAGCCTGCGGGACGGATGGCGTTGACCACCTCGCTGGTCTTTGCATCGCGCACCGATTCCCAGGTTGGGAACTTGGCGCGCAAGGCGTTGAAAGCGCGATCACGGTTTGTGTCATTTGTGTTTTGCGAAAGAATGGTCGAAATCAATTCGTCAATCGGCGGCAAGGGATTGCGCCAGGTTGGTTCGCCGAAAACTTCCAAAAGTTTCTCGTGGACTTTGACGGCGCGCTTGGAAAGATTGGACATGTCTCTGATTATATGCGCTATATAGTTGAAAACAAGTCTCCGCTTGACGCTCAATGTGGAAGCGCTTATACTGAAAAGCATCATGCCTACCATCTCAATCTTTGATGGCATCAAGATTTCCATGTTCTACCGTGAGCATCAGCCGCCGCATTTTCATGCCGAGCGCGGCGATGAAGAAGCGGAAGTAGGCATTGATCCGATTATGATCCTTGAAGGAAAACTATCGCGCGCCACGCGCTCCAAAGTATTCGAATGGGCCGCGATTCATCAAGCGGAATTACGCGCCAACTGGGAATTGGCGCGCGCCGGCTTGCTTTTACATTCAATTGAGCCACTGGATTAACGGAGCTGATCATTATGATTATTCACGTTATAGAATTAAAAGTTGTCGGTGAATATTCGCTAGACCTTACTTTTGATAACGGCGCCCGCAAGCGCGTCAATCTGCGACACGAACTTTACGGTCCGGTCTTTGAGCTGTTGCGCGACTCGGCCTACTTTGCAAAGGCTTACATTGATCCCAGTTCACGCACAGTGACCTGGCCCAATAGCGCAGACTTCGCCCCGGACTTTCTCTATCAGTTGGAATCTGAAGACGCGCCGGTATTATCCGCTACCAAGTAGGAGCAGATTCGGAAGTCTCTGAGAGACTGTTTCTTAAGTACACGGATTACACGGATTTCACAGCCGCTCACGGAAAAAACTTTGAAAAAATCCGTGTTTGGCCATGTAATCGTCAAGTCCGTGTACAAAAAAAGACTTAAGAAACACGCTCTGAGACTTCCGAAGTCTTTTATAAACTCGTGGACTTTGACGGCGCGCTTGGAGAGATTGAACATGTCTCTGATTATATGCGGGTTGCTAGTGAAAACAAGAGAATCAAAAATTAGGCTTATAATTTTAAGCATGGATATCGAAAAGCTTCTCAAATCTCAAAGAGAGCAAATCCTGACGATTGCGCGCAAGAACGGGGCATATGATGTACGCATCTTCGGGTCGGTGGCGCGCGGCGAAGCGCGTCCGGAAAGCGATGTTGATTTCCTTGTCAAATTGGAAGAGGGACGAAGTTTGCTCGATCTCGCCCGCTTATTGCGTGAACTTCAGACCTTGCTTGGTTTGCCAGTAGATGTAGTCACGGAAGCAGGCCTGCGCCCGCGTATTCGCCCGCAGGTTTTAAAGGAAGCGCGCCCCTTATGAGAATTTTTTTCAAGCGGGACTAAAGTCCCTGCTCAATTCATGAAAGTGGTGCTACGCGCCACTGCAATCAGCCCGAAGGGTTTGGATGATATGAGGCGGGGACTTGAGTCCCCGGCGAAAGATAAAGAGGCAAACATGAAGAAGATTTCGATAAGCCGCTGGCTGACGCTCTTTGTATTGTTTGCTTTTCTATTCAATGCTTGTTCGACTTCAACGCAAAACGGAACTGCCACCGAAGTTTCTCCGACCGAAACTCTCACTCCTGAACCTACAGAAACAAATACAGTCACGCCCGAGCCGACAGCAACACCTAAACTGGCGTTTAATGTTTGTACCCCCGAAAATTTCAAAGATTGCCCAATTACAGTTGATGCTTTGTTCGACGGAACATACCTGGCTTGGTTAAACACACTTTCCAAGCCATTCGACCCAACAAAAATTTTGACCGATGTGCAAATGATGAATTTTGGAAATATAGACCTTATCTATCAACATAAAAATCAATTTACAAGAAGCAATGTAGGTAAAGAACCGTTCAGGAGGGATGTAACTGCCGGCTACGTG
>JAKAMM010000260.1 GCA_021812905.1 Chloroflexota bacterium
TCCATTGACTTCGATCAGCAGTTCATAAGTGAGTTTGTCCATTTTTCTCCTCTTTTAATTAATAAGCCCTAAAGGTATTCGAAATCTTTAGGGCTTCCAAAAAATAACAAACGAAATTGTCCATAACAGACTGACGATTAACTGACGTGTACCAATCTTAACCGGTTTCCAACCGATGGCCGGATGGTCGATACCCCACAGGGTTTCCAGCCACTGGAGCATGAATGGGATGCTAATTAGGTAAGGCAAGAAGCCCGCACCAATGCTGAGCGCGGCAACCAGAAAGAAATTGAAGGAGGCGTAAGTAAAAGCTCGCAGTCCGGAGCGGAAACGGTCATAACGGTTTGGCATGGACTTCCACTCGCGTTGCTCCAGCCGCAAATAAGCATAAACGATGGACGCGGCCGATTGCATCCACGTCAGCGCCCACAGCCACCAACCGAGCGCATCATAATGGCCAATGCCGACCCAGTAAGCGGCGGGCGCAGCCAGCGACAACACGCCGGTTGCAACGATCTCAACGCCCGCCTGCCTTCTTTCTGCGCGTCGACTGACCAGCCACAAATGCCACGCAAAGACCGGCAGGCCGGGGATCGCCAAATAAGCGATGTATCCATCATGAAGCACGAACAACTCAGCCAAGGCCAGCAATGCGATCACGCCGTAGACGATGATCCAGAAGCGAGCCGCGGGCAGGTCCGTGCGCGGACGCCGGCCAGAGTAGGATTTGATCGCGGCGGTCATCGGCTGGCGCAGCAGGAAGGCTATCATGGCCGCCGTGCACAGACTGATCGTCGCTGGCCCAAAACTCCTGCCTGCAAAGATGCCGACTACCAACGGAGCAAAAATGAAAACCCACGAGCCGTGATCCTGGGGAATGGCGATTTGTTTTTTGAAATATTGCCGCATGGGGTGATTATAGCAAAGTTGAGATTAGCCTGGAGGTGCGCCGCTGACTGATACTCGATCATTAACACCTCTGGCCGCGTAACACAACATATCCAAATCATGCAGGAGCCCGTCCAGCACAGCGTAAATCCAGGCGCGGGCTTTCAAATCCTGCCCGCGTCACCCACGCATTTTGAACAATCATGGCCTGGCAGGTTTTCATGAATTGCTAAATGATATTCAGCACCGCCGTTGCGTGTATCTATTCTATCGTCCATGATCAAGCTCAGTATAAATTACGGATCGAACGTACCCGACTCGTCATGTCAAACGATTTTTAAATGAACAGGTCGCCGTTATAGGCGGCCATCAACCCCTGTGAGACCGTGTTCGGTGCTGAAGGATTGCGTTAAGCCTTGACATCAAAGAAGGCCATGTCGGCGAGATAGCCGATACAGAACTGGTATTCACAGAAAAGGCCTTTCAGGCCGAACAGCGTGGGCATGGACGGAATATACGGAGGCGGGTAGGGCGTGTAGGTTGGAATGGCCGCGACGGTTTGTTGCACCACATTTGGATCTGTTGGTTGGGGTTGGGCGTTGTGGGGCCGCAGGCCGATGCAAATAAGAGCGCGGACAATATCAATAAAGTGTTTTTCATGGGCAAACTTTTTGGATTGACGGTGCCAACATAGCGGCAAACTGCCGTTCGCCTTCGGGATTGAGATGCAGGGGCGTATTGGTGTAATAATCGGACGAGAACTTATCCCACAGGTCGAGATAGTTCCAGCCGTTTTGCGCCGCAGCCGCGCCAAGTATTTGACGATACTGGTCATAGACCCAGCGGGGATAATAATAGTTGTAGTAGATGTCGCTATTCGGCACGCCTTTGGCGATCATGATCGGTTCATTGACCAGAATGACAGGCACGTTCTTCGCAAGAAGATAAAAATCCTGAACCTCATCGATCGAGATTTGTTGAGGCGTTACGGTCGGTGGATTCATGCCTTCAAATTTCAATTCGCTGGGTAATTCTGTGGGGACATTATCGTACGTTGTTTGTATCTGGTCGACTCCGGTCGCCAGGTTGACGAGGCTGTAAAGTTGATATCGCAATATGCGAAAGAGCGCCCGTTGCGGGCCGAGGATTTTGTCTGAAAATGATTCGGGCGGGAAACTTCGGGGCAAAAAATGAAAGCGCGCATCGAGGCTGTAAAGTTCATCCAGGTTTTGACCGATCAGCCAGTGGTCGACGCGTGTCTTTGGCATAAGCGTGTAGAGCGTCACCGGCCAGATGATTAGATCAGGCTGGTAGTTCATGGCTTTGTCAAGGATCATCAAATCCTTTGTGGCTGATGAGCGTGGGTAGCTCAGGTTATAAACCTGTATTTTCTTGTCTCCACAGGTCAGGTTGAGCGCATTGAGCTGCCCGGAGAGCGTTTGTTCTGGCGGCAGCAAAAAGCCCCACATGGCGGAATCTCCGAGCAGCAGAACGCGGAATTCACCATTTGCTTTCGGCTGGGAAACGATGTGCGATGCGAACATGGCGTCCAAATTGCCGACATCCAAGGCGGCGTCTTCAGGCGCGTGCGTGCTGGTGGGGAAGCGTGTCCGTTTTATTCCCAGTGGAGCGTAAATATTGAGCAGGCTTAAATCAGGGCGAAAGCTTAGAAAGATAAATTCCACCAGCAGGAAGATGGCAGTTCCTTTGATGAAAATTCGTCCGGCATTAATTTTTTGATTCATGCCGCCAATTATACTCTTGGGGCAATTCAGTTGTTTTTGATAAAGTTTTGGAAAAAGGCGGCTCTACCGCTTTTACGGGAAAGAGCAAAAAATCTATCCGCAGATTTCGCCGATTGAGCAGATTTGTTTTTTCGCGGGTAATTGTTTTTTGACCACCAAGTGACGAAAAATTCAAGGGCAGATTTTGCACACGATAAATGTGACAATCGTCCTTGACCGTTTGCCATGTCAGGTTGTATTATTTGACTGCCCATCCCCCCTGGGGGGGGGTAAGAAAAAAAGAAAGAGAGACGACATGGAATCAGACCCAACTCTGCGCCGCTTGAAAACTATCGAAGGCCACATGCGCGGCATTATCCGCATGGTGGAGGAAGACGCCTATTGCATCGACGTGATCCGCCAGATCCAGGCGGTGGAGGCGGCGTTGAACAAGGTCAGCGCGCAGATTTTGGAGAACCATCTGAATTCGTGCGTCATCACGGCCATTCGCGGCGAAAATCCCAAAGAGCGTGAACGCGTGCTCAAAGAGATCAGCGATGTTTTTGAGCAGGCCAACAAAGTCTAAGCATAAGACTTCGGAAGTCTTCTCAGCCGCGTAGATTAAGGAGTCTTTAAAGAAGACTTCCGAAGTCTGGCGAGACCATTTCATAAAAGGAGTTTCAAATGACCACTGTAACTTATTCCGTCCCCGCCATGCACTGCGGACATTGCACTCACACCGTTGAATCGGAAGTGGGCGAGTTGACCGGTGTCCAATCTGTGAAGGCAGATTTGGACACGAAGAACGTTGTCATCACTTTCGATGCGCCTGCCAGCGAAGATAAGATCAAAGCTCTGCTGGCTGAGATCAATTATCCCGCCGCCGGGCTGATCACCATTTAGGTTTAAACGGATTACATATCACGCAGTGCGTAATCTGTATTTGTAGTGCATAAGGAATTAGCATGACTGATACCAAGCAATTAACTCTCCCGATCACTGGCATGACCTGCGCCAATTGTGTCGCCACGGTCGAGCGCAATTTGAAGAAAGTCAACGGCGTGGAAAACGCGGTGGTCAATCTTTCGTCTGAGCGCGCCACCGTGCAGTTTGATCCGTCGCTGTCGGCTTTGCCCGACCTGATCGCCCGCGTCGAACGCGCCGGATACGGCGTTGCTAC
>JAKAMM010000261.1 GCA_021812905.1 Chloroflexota bacterium
GTTATGTGTGGTCTCAATCGTAAAATACGTCAGGGAAAATAAGGCAAACTCCCGAGGCCATCATTTGGCCTCGGGAGTTTGCCTTATTCTTCAAACGTAATCATACAGGCTGGGCAGCCTTGGCGACGATGTCTTCAACCATTTTGGTCGTCAATGATTTGGGACGTTCAATCGGCATGCCGAGAGCGCGCGCCCAAACGTAGTTAGCCGTCACGCCTAGGGCGCGGCCAACGCCGAACAGAACGGTGTAGAAATCGAAGTCGCGCACGCCGTAGTGATATTGCAATGAGCCGCTGATGGCGTCCACGTTCGGAGCGGGATTCTTGGCCTTGCCCTGCTCCTTGAGCACAGCCGGAACCACATCGAATACAAGGTCGGCCAGTTGGATGAGCTCATCTTCGGGGAAGCGCTTCTTGGCAAAGTCCATCTGCGCCGTGAAACGCGGATCGGGAACGCGCAGAACCGCGTGACCATAACCGGGGATGACGTGCCCGCCGTTGAGTGTGTCCCATGCAAATTTGTACAACTCATCGCGCGAAGGAACGCGGCCAAACTGCTTGTGGACATCCATCAACCAGCCGAGGCATTCCTGGTTGGCGAGTCCGTGCAGAGGTCCCGCGAGACCGTTCAGCGAGGCCGAGAACGAAAGATACGGGTCAGACAAAGCGGAGCCGACCAGGTGCATGGTGTGGGCGGAGACATTGCCAGACTCATGGTCGCTGTGCAAAATGAAATACAGACGAGCTAATTCGGCATAGCCCTTCTTGTCCGAGACTTTCATCATCTTCGAGAAGTTTGCGCCGTAGTCGAGTTTTGGATTGTATTTCGGTTTGCCGTTCTCGCCGAAATATTTCATGCGATAAATAAAGGCTGCGAGTACCGGCAACTTGGCGGTCAAATCCATACTATCGTCGAGCGCGGCTTCCCAATAGACATCCTTCTTCATGCTGTGATATTGATGAGCGAAGACGGAGCCATTCTGCAAAGCCAGCACGGCCTGCGAGAACAGCGTCATCGGGTGCGTCTCTTTGGGCATGGACTTGATCATCTTGAAAACGTAATCGGGAACAACGGCGCGCCTGGCCCACTCGGCCTCAACTTCAAGCGCCTGCTCTTTGGTCGGGACTTCGCCGATCATCAGCAGATAATACAGGCCGCCGACCAGGGGAATCATACTGCCGCGCGCCTTGGGAAGCGCCTGGAGCACTTCGGGAATAGACATACCGCGGAAACGGATGCCCTCCGCCGGGTCGACGAATGAAATGTCAGTCACCAGCGATTTGATATCGCGCATACCGCCGACGACTTCTCCAACCGTGACGTGGCCGACGACCACATCCGCATGTTCTTTGGCAAGCGCTTTATAGCGTTCACGCCAGCCGGGAAGTTGTTCTGCAATCTTGTCATGCAAAATCATGGGAAGCTCCTTTGAAAATATTTTGTGTTGAAAATCAAACATCGAACATCTTCATTTGATGTTCGATGTTTGACGGTATCTAGATTTTCACCAAGTTCTTCAAAGCGTCGTGTGTTTCTTTTACAGCCGCAGCAGACTTATCGAAAGCGGCCTTCTCTTCGGCATCCAGCTTGTACTCGAGGATCTTTTCCATGCCGCTGCGACCAAGCATGACCGGCACACCAAAGAACATATCCTTCAAGCCATATTCGCCTTCCATGTGCGCCGCGCACGGGACGATGAGATGCCTGTCCTTCAAAATGGCTTCGGCCATTTGCGCGCAAGCCGCAGACGGGGCATAGAAAGCCGAGCCGGTCTTGAGCAGGTTCACGATCTCGCCGCCGCCTTTGCGAGTGCGGGTCACAATGGCATCCAGTTTATCGGCGGGCAAGTAATCCTTCAACGAGACGCCGGCAATATTGGAAATACGGGTCAACGGGACCATTTCGTCGCCGTGGCCGCCGAGTACGTAGCATTGAATATTCTCAACGCTCACGCCCGTCTCCATTGCCACAAAAGCCCGCATACGCGCCGAGTCCAGGACGCCCGCCTGCCCGATCACGCGTGAGCGCGGCAGTTTGGTCATCTTCATGGTGAGATAAGCCATCGTATCGAGCGGATTGGTCAACACGATATACATGGCATCCGGCGAATACTTCAACGTTTCAGTGGCGGCCTTGCCAACTATATCTGCGTTGGTCTTCAACAGATCATCGCGGCTCATGCCCGGTTTGCGCGGCAGGCCCGCGGTGATAATGATGATGTCAGATTTTTTTGTGGCAGCGTAATCGTTCGAGCCGACAACTCCAACATCCTTGCCGACAATCGGCATGGCCTCAGCCAAATCCAAAGCCTTGCCCTGCGGCATCCCTTCGACTACATCCACGAGCACGAGATCAGCCAGTTCGCGTTCGGCCAGCCAATGTGCGGTTGTTGCGCCGGTCATGCCCGCGCCGATAATGGAAATTTTATTCATCCGATCCTCCGAAAATCCAATATAAGCTAATTCTATCCGAAAGTTTTACGAGTAAAAAGTACAATTTGTCACTTTTTTCACATAAAAAAGGACTTCCACAGGCCTTAAAACCTGTGAAAGTCCTTCCTTCGCTTCATTCCGGACCGTTAGACGGTCACCGCTTCGAGGAAATGTGTCGCCTGAATGGCGGCTGCCGCTCCCATGCCCGCCGATGTGATGACCTGGCGGAAGTGCGGGTCAGCGGCCTCCCCCGCCGCGTACACACCCTCGACGCTGGTTTCCATTTTATCGTTGACGATGATGTAACCGAGATCGCTCATTTCCAGTTGTCCCTGGAACATTTGCGTATTTGGCGTGTGGCCGATGAAGATGAACAGGCCATCCGTTTCAAAGGTTGTCTCTTCACCGGTTTTGACGTTCTTCAACTTCAAGGCTTCGACTTTATCGGTTCCGGCCACTTCGGTCACAACAGAATTCCAAATGAAATTAACTTTGGGGTGTTCCATTGCCCGCTTCTGCAAGAGAGGGCTGGCGCGCAATTCTTCGCGGCGATGAATGATGGTCACGGATGAAGCGTAGCGTGTGATGAACAAACCTTCTTCAAGTGCGCTATCGCCGCCGCCGACGATGACAACTTTTTTATCCTTGAAAAACCAGCCGTCGCAGGTGGCGCAATATGAAACGCCGCGTCCGGTCAATTCCCCTTCGCCCGGGACTTTTAACTTGTTTGGGTCCGCGCCGGTGGAGATGATCAAGCTGTCTGCTGTGTACTCGCCGCTATCCGTCATGACTTTGAACGGGCGCTGTGAAAGGTCCACTACGCTGGCCGAATCAAATTCCACTTTGGCGCCAAAATGTTCGGCCTGCTTCTGGAACAATTCGCCCAACTGCGCCCCGCCCACTCCTTCGGGGAAGCCGGGATAATTCTCGATGGTATAGGTCAACGCGGCCTGACCGCCAAGCTGCATCCCTGTCAGCACCACCGGTGCAAGTTCCGCACGAGCCGCATATAGCGCGGCGGAAAGTCCAGCCGGGCCCGATCCGAGAACTAAAACTTTAACGTGATTAGAATTTACGTTTGATCCCATTTTATTTTCAACACCTTATCTTGCGGCTTTACTCGCTAACAAAGACAACATAATGAACCGGCTTATTACCAAGCCGTATTGTATCAGATGCACAAGACGGCAATAAGTTACAAATTGGAAAAATCTTGCTGCATGGCAGCCGCAGAGGCCACTTACGGCAAAACGCCGCCAAACCTTTTGTGTCTACCGCCTGTCGTTATTCTGTACTTGAATTGCCGTAGCATTGATTGCCCGATAGGGCTGGGCTGGTTCCTTTTTCGATGAGG
>JAKAMM010000262.1 GCA_021812905.1 Chloroflexota bacterium
GTTACGATCTTTGATGATGTGGACATGAGATATAACTTCTTCCGACCAATTTATTTTTGCGAGATATTCATATCAACCGAGGTTAATCCTCTGCAAGCCTTCCCACGATATTAACATAATCGTGATTGAAGACTTCTTCCTGGTGCGGCGCATTGGGCAGTTTGATTGCTGCTGTTCCGAGAACGCCCCCCAGCAGGCCAACAATCAAGATGCCCAGGGTCAGTTTGTAGCGTATTTTCATCTTTGGATTACTCCGTTCTCAGCATTTCCATAAACACCTTGATCACCTGCGGATCAAAATGCGTTCCCGATAAGGTACGGATATGTTCGCGCACTTGTTCTTCTGTCCAGGCGGCGCGATAGGGGCGGTCCGAACGCAGTGCGTCGTACACATCCACCACCGCGAAGAGACGCGCCGCCAGAGGGATTTGCTCTCCCTTGAGTCCGCGCGGATAACCAGTGCCGTCCCACTTTTCATGATGGCAATAGGGAATATCCAGCGCGGGTTTCAAGTAGGCAATGGGGGCAAGCATGTCATAGGCAAACTGGGGATGCTTCTTCATGAGGACCCATTCTTCGTCAGTCAGTTTGCCGGGCTTGAGCAGAATCCCATCAGGCACACCCATCTTGCCGATATCATGCAGGAGCGCGCCGCGGCGGATTTGGACAAGCTCGGTGTCGCTGATGCCCATTGCCTGTGCCAGCCGTATGGACATTTCTGTGACGCGCTGGGTGTGTCCCTCGGTCTCCTTGTCGCGCAGGTCCAGCGCGTGTGACCAGCCTTCGATGGTGGCGTTGTAGGCGACTGCCAGATCCATATTAGAGCGTTGAAGATTCCCAAACAGGGTGGCATTGTCAATTGCTATGGCGGCTTGTCCGGCCAATGTATTCAGGAAATCGAGCCATTCGAAATCGGGGTCAAGCGGACTGCGATGGAAGACCTCCAGCACACCTTTTACTTTGCCTTTTGCGATCAAGGGCACGGCGTAGTAGCTGACGAAGTTTTCATCCGCCAATGCTTTTCGAAGAATCGGTTTGTCGGTTTGTATTCTCAGATCGGGTATGTGGATCGTTTTACGGTCCAATGCGGCGCGCCCGGCATAGCCCTGACCCAGCGATATACTGCTTTTTTCAATACCCGAAATACGGAAGCCCTGCCCCGCGCCGAACTCCAGGATGTTCAGGTCTGGATTCATGACAAGGATATCGGCGGCATCTATTTTTTGCTGCGAGATGACGCGATCAACGATGGAGGCCAGGCTCAAGTGCAGGTCAAAGCTGGAGGCGATCATTCGGTCTATTTCGTTGAGGGCGGTGAGTCGCTCGAGCTGGCGTTTAATCCTTTCTTCCGCCCGCCTGCGCTCGGTGATGTCTTCGACCGTGCCATCGTAATACAGGATTTTTCCATCAACATCATCACGCACCAGCCGCGCGTTCTCGCGGATAAAGATCGGAGTGCCATCCCGCTTTTTCCACTCCGTTTCGACGCCGCGCACTTCGCCATCTCGTTCGATCATCTCACGGAACTTACTGCGCTGATAGCCGGCATCGTTGCCATCTTGTTCAAGATTATTCTTGGCCATTTCTTCGAAAGATTCATAACCCAGCATGTGTACAATAGCGGGGTTGGACAATAGAATACGTCCATCTGGTGTGGTGCGATAGATCCCCATGGTTGAATTCTCATAAAGATTGCGGAAACGCTCTTCACTTTGGCGTAAAGCCTCTTCCGACCGTTTACGCTCGGTGATGTCCTGCGCCGTACCGCGCAGCCCAATGATTTGATCATTTGCATCGCGCTTGATTTCGCCGCGCGCGGTGATCCATCTGCTTGTACCGTCCGATCGTACCTGCTCCAAATCCAGCACACATGGTTCTCCGGTCTCCATGCTTTTTTTCACTGCAGCATCCAACCGCGCCGCACTCTCGGGAGCGTAGGCCTTTAGGTGTTCCTCGTATCCAGGTGGAGGCTGTTTTGGATCGAAACCATAGATGCGGTAATACTCTTCAGACCAAGTGATAGTGTCGGTCATGGCGTTCCAATCCCAACTGCCGAGCCGGCCAACGCGCTGTGCCTCTTTTAGTTCCGCCTCGCTCTTGCGGAGTGCTTCCTCTGTCTGTTTGCGCTCGGTGATGTCTTGGAACGCGCCAAAGAGCCGCACCCACTTGCCATCGTGGAACTCCGACTGTCCGATGGCGCGAACCCAAATATGGTGGTCCCGTGCTGTGATGAACGGCAATTCCAGATCGTAGGGTGTACCCTCTTCGGAGGCTCGACGTACAGCTTCCTTAATAATAGGACGCGCCTCGGGCGCGTAGAAATTGATGGCGTTTTCCAGATCGGGCTGGAATGAGGGATCAGCTTCATGAATCCGATACGTTTCCGGAGACCAAAGAAGTTTCATGCTTGGCAAATCAAGCTCCCAACCGCCGATCTTCGCCATCTTGCTGGTCTGAAGCAACAATGCCTCGTTGCGCCGAATCGTTTCTTCCGCCTGTTTGCGCTGGATAACAGTTGAAACCTCTTCGGAAATAACCGCCAACCTATGCACGTCTGAATCCGTAAAGAGTTCCTTTCGTGATACATCCAGCAGACCCACAATCTCGCTTTCCGAAATAATGGGGATACTTATCATCGAGTTAATATCCAGGAGCCGGTAAATCTGGGGGATAAACTTTCTCAGCAATTCATTCTCTGTGAAGCCTGCCATGAAACTTTGGATGATCTGAGGATCGTTGGTGAGCTGTGGCCTACCAGCTTGTAGCACTTTCCGGTATTGACTCTGCTCCGTCAATGCGATTCTTGTTCCAGGGATCTTCATACCTATCAAGGTTTCAATTCGCTTTGCCGTTGTCGGGGAGATGTTGAGATTCTGCGTTACCAGATATTTCTTGTCTTCATCGAGGAGATACAGAGTCGCTCCAGAGCAAGCGAACATCCTCCTGGTTTCCGTGCTCAGAAGTTGAACAATATTCTGAAGACTATCTCCACGGTTGACAGCTTTGTTGAGCGTATTAATTAGGGTCAAGTCTTCAGATTTCTGTTTGATTTCCCTCTCCATTCGCCTCTGTTCGATGCGCAACCGTTTCTGTTCCAGTGCGCTTTTTACTGCCGGGCCGAGGCGCGTCAACCGATCTTTCAGCAGATAATCATCCACGCCCTGCTTGATGCACTCGACGGCGAGATCTTCGCCGATCGTGCCGGAGACGAGGATGAACGGGATGTCAAGGCCGCGCACCCGTAGAAGGCGCAGGGCGCGCAGGCCATCGAATTGCGGCAGTTTGTAATCGGAGAGGATGATATCCAAAGCCGGGTGGAGGGCGGCAAGGTATTCTTCTTCGGTTTCCACCCGCTGCCATTCGGGATCGAACCCAGCCTGGTGCAGTTCATGCAATATCAATTCTGCATCGGTGGGCCGGTCTTCAAGGATGAGGACCCGCAAGGGAGTGGGCATAAGAATCTCCATGAACAGACTACAGATTTACTCGATCTGCTCGCTTTGCGTCAAACCACTGGCGGCTGATTGAGCAGCAGCCAATAAAGCCCTAAATGCCGAACGGCTTCGGTGAACTGCTCGAAGTCCACCGGTTTGACGATGTAACTGTTGACGCCCAGGTTGTAACTCTCGACGATGTCGCGCTCCTCACGCGAGGAGGTCAGCACCACCACCGGGATCGTCCGCGTGCGGGGGTCGGACTTGATTTGCCGTAGCACCTCCAACCCGGCCACTTTGGGCAGTTTTAAATCGAGCAGGATAACTTTGGGAGCATGGTCAATATTGC
>JAKAMM010000263.1 GCA_021812905.1 Chloroflexota bacterium
CGAAGATGCCGGTTGAAATCGCGGGCATCGAAATGGAAGACAACTTTAATTCGTCAGCAACTTGCAACGAGCCGTGAATCGCTGAAGCTAATTTGGCATCTTCATCACCGTCACCCCACACTGGCCCCACAGCGTGGATCACATATTTCGCAGGCAGGAGTCCGCCCGAAGTCCACGCGGGATGCGAATGAGAAACCGTCCCGTGCTCGCGTACCCACGCGTCCGATTCCTGCTGGATGACTTGTCCGCCGCGTCGAACGATCGCGCCTGCCACACCCGCGCCGTGTTGAAGATATTCGTTCGCGGCATTGACGATTGCGTCAGTGGTTTCAGCCGTGATGTCACCTTGAACGATTTGGATTGTTTGACCCGTGGAAAGAACGCGTTCGACAAGAACTTTGTTCATGTAAATATTTTACCCCCATTAAATTTGTAGGGGCACAGCGTCGCTGTGCCCCTACAGGGTTTATTTTGCTGCTGCGACCACCGCCGCGAATGCCTTTGGATCGCGGACGGCGATGTCTGCCAGCATCTTGCGGTTGAGGGCGATGTTGGATTTCTTCATCGCTGCCACCAGACGGCTGTATGTTGTGCCGTTCAGGCGGGCCGCCGCGTTGATGCGGGCGATCCACAACTTGCGCAGGTCACGCTTGCGGACTCTGCGGTCGCGCGTGGCGTACCACAAACTCTTGAGCATGGCCTCGTTGGCACGCTTGAACAAAAAGTGTTTTGCGCCGCGCTGGCCTTTGGTGATCTTTAAAACTTTTTTGTGGCGAAGGTGTCCGTACGGACCACCCTTGATACGAGTCATTTGTTATCTCCTGCGAGCCTCTGGACGTCGGCGGCTGCGAAAGCGCGCCAGTTGTTTACATCCAGGAGCTGCGATAAAATTTTTCTCACCACCACACTGAAAGAACACAGTGCTTGGACAAAGTTCACAGAGTTTTTCCTTGCGCTCTTTGTGTCTCTGTGGTGAATTCCTATTCTTCCATGTTCGGTGCGAGACGTTTGATGTTCTTAACGTAACTTCGACCCTGAACGGTCTGCATCTCAGAGAGTTGCGTCTTGGTGCGCTTCGAAGTATTTCGGCGCAGGTGGCTTTTGCCGCCTTTCGTTCGCACGAGCTTGCCCGCGCCCGTCAGGCGGAATCGCTTGGATGTCGCCTTGTGGGTCTTGAGTTTGAATTTGCCAGATTTGGCTTTGCGAGGCACTGTATTTACTCCTTTCAGACAAAATAAAACGCTTGCACTGCTTGGACTTGGTATTTTGTGCAAGTGTCAGCGCGGGACTTCTTTTGCCCGCGGGCGATCAACATCTTTAGAACTTACTCTTTCGCTTCTTCCCGGACTTCAGCCGGATTCTCAGCCTTTTCCTTTTTCTTCGCTGACGGCTTTCCCGGCGCCAGCACCACGAGCATCGTTCGACCTTCCATCATCGGAGCCTGCTCGATTGTGCTGACGTCAGAAAGCGACTGTGCAATCTCTTTCAAATCTTCGAGCGCGATTTCGGGATAATCCATTTCGCGGCCGCGGAACTTAATCGTGACCCGGACTTTGTGTCCCTGGCTCAGCCAGCGGCGGGCATCATCCACTTTGAAACCGCGATGCGCCTCATTGGTCTTGGGACGCAGGCGGATTTCCTTGACCTCGATCTTGGTCTGTGCCTTGCGCGCCTCGCGTTCCTTTTTCGTTCGCTCGTAAATGAACTTTCCAAAGTCTGTTATTCGGCAGACGGGCGGTGTGGCGGTCGGTGAAACTTCCACTAGGTCGAGTTCGGCATCGCGTGCCATCTGCAAAGCTTGTCTGATCGGAATCACTCCAACGTTTTCACCGTTTGGCCCGATCACCCGGACTTCGGAAACCCGAATGCCCTCGTTTACTCGAAATTCGTTAGCGCTGATATTCTTCTCCTTATCAAGACAGAAACCCAGCCCGAGGCTGGTTTTTGGCGGGCTGATAATACCATGAAGGCGCGGGAATCGTCAACGAAACGAAGCATGTCATTGCGAGGGGTGCTATTCCCAACGACTGCGGAGTGTGCCTTTGGCAAGCAGTCTCTCCCAATAAAAATGAGATCGCTTCGCCACCGTTTTACGGCTTCTCGCAATGACATTTATCTTATTTATAGCTCCGCCGACCTGTTTGCGATCCGATCTTTGACGCGTGCTTCAAACTCTGCCAACGAAATATTATTTTGTTGCGAGCCGTCGCGCACGCGCAACGAGACCTGATTCGCCCTCATTTCATTCTCGCCGACGACCAGCATATATGGCACTTTCATCAACTGCGCGGCGCGAATTTTGGCGTTCATGCGCTGGGCGCTGATATCTGCGCTGACGCGGATGCCATGATCGCGCAACTGCTGGACGATCTGATTGGCATATTCATTCTGCCCGTCCGTGATTGGGATGACGCGCACGTGTTCAGGTGAAAGCCACACCGGGAAGTTACCCGCGTAATGCTCGATCAAAAATCCGATCATGCGCTCGTGCGTCGAGAGTGGCGCGCGGTGAATACAGAGCGGAACTTCGTCCACGCCTTCCTTGTTCGTGAACTTCAAATCGAAACGAGCAGGCACGGCAAAGTCCACCTGATTCGTCATCAGAGAGAATTCTCTGCCGATGGCGCTCCAAACCTGCACATCAATCTTAGGACCATAGAACGCGGCTTCATCTTCCGCTTCGACGAAAGGCACGTTGCCGTTCGTCATCGCGCGGCGCACCATCTCTTCCGTCTTGAGCCATAAGCGTTCATTATCCACATACTTTTTGCCAAGACCTTCCTTGCTGTGCAATGAAAGCCGCATGACATATTTTTCAATGCCAAAGAGTTTGAAATATTTAATATATAAGTCTACAACGCCAAGGAACTCCTGCTCGAATTGTTCCTCGGAACAATAGATATGGGCATCGTTCATCTGCATCGAGCGGACGCGCATCAGGCCAAAGAGTTCGCCCGATTTTTCGTAGCGGTAGCACGTTCCGTATTCCGCGAGACGAATCGGAAGGTCACGATAGGAACGTCCTTTCGATGCGAAAATCTTATGGTGCATCGGGCAGTTCATCGGCTTGACGT
This sequence comes from Chloroflexota bacterium, assembly GCA_021812905.1. The sequence continues at coordinate 3,075 of JAKAMM010000263.1, forward strand.
AATACTTCACGCCCTCCAATTCCATCGGCGGATACATCGACTCGGCGTAATATGGCAGATGACCTGAACGAATGAATAAATCTTCCTTCGTCAGGTTTGGCGTTCGGACTCGCAGATAGCCGGCTTTTTCTTCCATCTCTTTCGCCAGCTTTTCCAATTCTTCGATCATCACGCCGCCGTTCGGGAGCCAGAGCGGAAGTCCCGAACCGACTTCATCTTCAAAGATAAAGATTTCCAACTCTTTGCCCAGCTTGCGATGATCGCGCTTCTTGGCTTCTTCGAGCTGCCAGAGATAATTTTCAAGATCTTTTTTGTTTTCCCAGGCCGTGCCGTAAATGCGTTGCAGCATTTTGTTGTGCTCGTCGCCGCGCCAATATGCGCCCGCGATGGACATCAACTTAAAAGCATCCGGCTTGATTTCTTTCGTGTTCGAAACATGGGGACCGCGGCACAAATCCACGAATGAATCGTGCTTGTAGAGCGAAATCTCCGGCTTCTCTTTGAGCGGATTGCCATATTCATCGAGGCCGCCTTTTTCAAGCCCGTCAATCAACTCGATTTTATAAGGCTGATCCTTGAAAATCTTGCGCGCTTCATCCGCCGAGACAACTTCCTTCTCGAACTCGAATTTGCCCGCGATGATTTGCCGCATCCGTTTTTCGATTTGTTCCAAATCTTCGGGTGTTAGGTT
>JAKAMM010000264.1 GCA_021812905.1 Chloroflexota bacterium
CAACTCATGGGCGTAGCCATGGGCATCAGGGCGAAAAGTTTGGGAATTGGAAAAGAAATGATTTCTGGAGCGCCGTTGCTTAACTTTGCTCAAAGTTGAAAACAGGAGAGAAACCTATGACTGAAAAAATTGGCGTTTATGTGTGTCACTGCGGCACGAACATCGCCGGTGTGGTGGATGTCGCAGAGGTCAGCCGCTGGGCGGGAAAGCATCTCGCGGCGCAAGGCGTGGTGGTTTCGCGCGACTATAAGTTCATGTGTTCCAGCCTCGGCCAGGAGTTGATCCAGAAAGACATTAAGGAACTGGGATTAACGCGCATCGTGGTCGCGGCCTGTTCTCCGCATCTGCACGAGAAGACTTTCCGCAACGCCAGCGCGGGCGCGGGACTGAATCCGTATCTGTGCGAGATGGTTTCCATCCGCGAACAGGATTCATGGGTTCATACCGATAAAGCCGCCGCGACGGATAAAGCCAAAGCCATCATCGCAGGCGGCGTGGCGCGTGTGGCGCACAACACGGAACTCGAACCTTTGCGCGTGCCGATCCATCCCGATACGATGGTCGTCGGCGCCGGAATCGCCGGTATCCAGGCCGCGCTCGAAATCGCCGACGCCGGCTATCACGTCTATCTCGTCGAGCGTGAGCCGTCCATCGGCGGGCACATGGCTCAGTTCGACAAGACCTTCCCCACCCTGGATTGCTCCGCTTGTATTCTCACGCCGAAGATGGTGGATGTCGGCAATCATCCGAACATCACATTGCTCACGTGGAGCGAGGTCGAGAAAGTGGACGGTTACGTTGGGAGCTTTACCGTGACCGTCCGCAAGAAAGCGCGTCACGTAAACACCGATACATGCACCGGCTGCGGCATCTGTTGGGAAAAATGCCCGTGGAAAGTCGTGGATCAAGTCTTCGAGGCTGGGCTTGGTACGCGTAAGGCCATCTACACTCCGTTCCCGCAAGCCGTTCCAAAGTACCCGGTGATTGATGTTGAGAATTGCGCGTACTTCAAGAATGGCAAATGCAAGGCTTGCCAGATCTATTGCCCAACCGAACCCAACTCGATTGACTTCAATCAACAGGATGAGATGCTGGAACTTCCAGTGGGCAACATCATTCTCGCCACCGGCTACCAGTTGTTCGATGTCAAGCGCATTCCGCAATACGGTTACGGCAGACTTCCGAACGTGTTCACCAACCTGGAATTCGAGCGGATGTGCAACGCATCGGGTCCGACCGAAGGCAGGATCGTGCTGCGCGATAAGAAGACCACGCCGAAAACGGTGGTCATCGTTCACTGCGTGGGAAGCCGCGATGAGAATTACAACAAATATTGTTCGAGCATTTGTTGTATGCAGAGCCTGAAGTTTGCCCACCTGGTCAGAGAGCGTACTGGCGCGGAAGTCTACAACTGCTATATCGACATTCGCACACCCTTCAAGGATTACGAAGAGTTCTATAAGCGCGTCCTTGAAGAAGGAGGCAACTTCATCCGCGGCAAAGTAGCGGAAATCACCGATGTTGCCCGCACACCGGGCGAAGAAGGCAAACTGATCGTGCAAGTCGAAGATACGTTGATCGGAAAACAACGCCGCATCCCAACCGATATGGTGATTCTATCCGCCGGTTTGGAGCCGCACTCGGATGCTAAAGAGGTCGGCAAGTTATTCGGCATTGCCTGCGGCGCCAGCGGATGGTACACCGAGCGGCATCCGAAACTCGATCCGGTCGCGACCATGACCGAAGGCGTGTTCATCGCCGGATGCGTGCAGGGACCCAAAGACATTCCAGCCAGCGTGGCGCAAGGCGCGGCGGCGTCTGCCCGTGTGCTTGGAAAGATCCAACAGAAGGAAGTCGCGCTCGAACCGGTGCGCGCTTCGATCAACGAGAATCAATGCTCGGGCTGCCGAATCTGCAATAACCTGTGTCCGTTCAACGCCATCCTGTTCCACGAAGATAAGATGGTGTCGGAAGTCAACCCGGCGCTATGTCAGGGATGCGGAACGTGCGTCGCCGCCTGCCCGGCCGGCGCGATCAGCGGAACCGGATTCTCCAACGAACAAATCCTCTCGCAGATCGAAGGTTTGTTGTTGGTCAATGTGCCGGAAGCCGTGGCGGCATAAAAGGAGAGTGGATTATGAGCAATGAAAAATTCGAACCCGTGGTCATCGGCTTCACCTGCAACTGGTGCAGTTATCGCGCCGCCGATATGGCCGGCACGGCGCGCATGAAGTACGCGCCGAACGTGCGCCTGATCCGCTTGATGTGTTCGGGGCGACTCGATCCGACTTTCGTGATGAAAGCCTTTGCCAACGGCGCGGATGGAGTGCTCATCACCGGATGTCATCCGGGCGACTGCCATTACATCGAACAAAACTACAAGGCATTGCGCCGCTTCCATCTGCTCCGACGCGTGCTCACGCAAATGGGCATCGAGCCGGGGCGACTCAAACTGCTGTGGGCGAGCGCCGCGGAGGGCGCCATCTTTGCCTCCGAGATCAATAAATTCGTTGAAGAAGTACGCGCCCTCGGACCGCTGGGCTGGTCCGCAGAATTCCAGCAAGTGGAATCCACGCCCGTGATGGAGGTGACAGCATGAGCAACAAACCTAAATTCGCAATGTATTGGGCCGCCTCCTGCGGCGGATGCGAGATCGCGGTCTTGAACATCCACGAAAAGATCCTGGATGTGGACGCCAACTTCGATGTGGTCTTCTGGCCTGTCGCCATGGACGCCAAGTACAAAGACGTTGAAGCGATGGAAGATGGCTCGATATTACTTACCCTCTTCAACGGCGGCATCCGCAACGATGAGAATGAACACATCGCAAAGTTATTGCGACGAAAATCGAAGATACTCGTTGCATTTGGATCATGCGCCAACGAAGGTTGTATTCCCGGCCTGGCAAATCTGAGCAGTAAAAAAGAGATTTTTGATACTTACTACGAGACAGTTTCAACGGACAACCCGAACCACATCCGCCCACAATTCGAATACGAGATGCCTGAAGGCGAAATCACCATCCCGCAGTTCTATCCTGTTCTCAAGACCCTCGACCAGGTCGTGGATGTGGATTACTACATGCCGGGTTGCCCGCCTGAGTCGCATCAGATCGCGGCGGTGATTGACTTGGTCGTGCAAGTCTTGCAAGGCAAAGCCGAACTGCCGCCGAAAGGGTCCGTGATCGGCGCCGGCAATTCGACGGTCTGCGACGAATGCAAGCGGACTCGCAACGCCAAGGTGATCAAATCCTTCGAGCGCATCTGGAACGTGCAGATTGACCCGGCGCTGTGCCTGCTCGAACAGGGCATCCCGTGCAACGGTCCGGCAACCCGAAGCGGATGCAACGCGCGTTGTCCAGTTGCGGGCGCGCAGTGCATCGGTTGTTATGGTCCCGCCGAAGGCGTGTTGGATTACGGCGCAAGGCTCATTTCGGCCTTTGCTTCTGTGATCGATGCCAAAGAACCGGAAGAGATTGATCACGTCCTCGACGGTCTCGTTGACCCGGTCGGTCAATTCTATCGCTTCAATCTGGCTGGGTCGCTTATGAAGGCCGCAGTACCGGCCTGGAAGAAAGAAAAGACTTAATGCGTGATTCATAATCCGTAAAGAGCGCGTTACGTATTACGAACTACGGAATGGAGTTACTATGACACAACGCATAACAATTGACCCAATCACCCGCCTCGAAGGTCACGGCAAGATCGAAATCTTTCTCAACGAAGATGGCGACGTTGCC
>JAKAMM010000265.1 GCA_021812905.1 Chloroflexota bacterium
TCCTTGCAGGCATATTTTTTGACCTGCGGCACCTGACTGCTGTAAAGCGCTCTCCAGATGGCATGCTGTTCTTCGGTAAACTCAACATCCGTTTCGATAATCGATTGATCTGCCGACATGCTCATAACAGCCTCCTGTTCGTAAGGATATTATCACGACCCAAAAATGGAGTCAAGAATTGGACAATTATGGTGGGATTTTGGTTCGATGATAGAATCTTGTCGTAAATAAAAAATGGAAAATCATCATTCCCTAAATGGACAAATCATCCTGGTGACTGGCGCCGCGCGGCGGCTTGGCCGCACGTTTGCACTGGCATGTGCGAACGCCGGAGCTGATGTAATTATTCATCATGGGCATTCCAGACAAGATGCGTTGCAAGTTCAAAAAGAAATCAAATCAATTGGCAGGAGGGCATGGCTCATTCAGGCAGATCTCAGCAAACACGGGCAGATTGACAGGCTGATTTCTGAAGCAGGAAAAATAGGGCAGTTGGATGGTTTGGTCAACAACGCGGCTATCTTTGAATCCCAATCAGTGAAGGAAACAACACTTGCAGACTGGGAGAATCATTTGGCGATCAACCTGACCGCGCCTTTTCTGCTCAGTCAGGCCTTTGCAAAACAAGTTGATGAAGACAAGACCGGCCGCATCGTCAACATTTTGGACTGGCGCGCACTTCGTCCAGGCGCAGACCATTTCCCCTACACCATTAGCAAAGCTGCGCTGGCCGCCATGACAAAATCACTTGCGGTTGCACTAGCACCAAACATCAGTGTGAACGGTCTGGCGTTCGGAGCAATCCTGCCCCCCTCAGACAAACCAGCTAATAAAAAAATTCTGGAGGCCGTTCCGGCTGGCCGATGGGGCGATTTGAAAGAAGTCGAAGATGCCTTGATATTTTTATTGACAGGGCCGACATACATTACCGGCGAAATCATCCATGTGGATGGCGGACGCCATTTGGTTTAGGAGACACAATGGACAAAACTTTCATCAAGGATTTACGGGTACGCGGTATCATCGGCATCAATGATTGGGAGCGGGAGCAAATCCAGGACATGCTGATCAACATCGAAGTGTTTAGTGACACGCGCCGCGCTGCCGAAACAGACAATATTGAGGATTGCGTCAACTACCGAACTTTGGCGAAAAAGGTGCAAGCCCACGCAGAGACCGCCAAGCGTCTGACTGTCGAAGCGTTGGCAAACGACCTGGCAAAATTATGCCTGCAGGAAAAGGGGGTGCAAAAAGTAATTGTACGCGTGGAAAAGCCGGGCGCAGTTCGATTTTCAAATTCGGTCGGCGTGGAGATAGAACGCAGCCGCGATGAATGATTTGCATAAAGTATTTCTCAGTCTCGGCTCAAACGTCCAGCCAGAAACATATCTACCCAAAGCGATTGGCCTGTTACGCGAATACGGCCAGGTGCAGGCAATTTCAAGCATCTGGGAATCTCATGCAGTTGGAGATAATGCTCCAAATTTTTTGAATGCCTGTGTATTGTTCACCACTTCTTTGACCCCCAGCAATTTAAAAGAGCAAGCCATCCGCTCTATCGAGGCCAGACTGGGACGCGTGCGCAGCGAAAATAAGAACGCGCCGCGCACGATTGATATTGACATCGTCATGGCGAATGGCGCGCCGGTCAATTTGGAATTTTGGAATTACGCTTTCATTGTGGTGCCGATGGCAGAACTTGCCCCAGAATTTCTGCATCCCATCACTCACGAAAAACTGATCGACGCTGCCAAATTTCTGCGCTCCCGAATCTGGATCATACAACGCCCAGAAATTCTAAAGCCAACAAATCCAACAGGCTAGACCTGAAGAGGCCCTGCGCCTCGCGAAATATTGTCCAGAAATTCCTGACGCGTTGCCGGATTGGTGCGGAACGAGCCATGCATTGCGGATGTGGTCATGCGCGCACCATGTTTCTTGACGCCGCGCATCATGGAACATAAATGCAAGCCTTCAACAACCACGGCCACACCTTTTGGCTCAAGCAGTTCCTGGATAATATCGGCGATCTGGCGCGTCATTCGTTCCTGCACCTGCAAGCGGCGGGCATAAATATCCACGAGACGGGGGATTTTTGAAAGGCCGATCACTTTTCCGGCCGGCATATAAGCAACATGGACGCGTCCCAGAAAAGGCAATATGTGATGTTCACACAGACTGTAGAATTCAATATCACGCACGATGACCATTTCATCATAGGTGATATTGAAAAGCGCGCTATTTACAACTTTCTGAGGGTCCGCTCGATAACCGCTTAATAGTTCCAAATACATTCTGGCGACCCGTTTGGGGGTGTTCTTTAACCCTTCCCGTTCAGGGTTTTCCCCCAGCGCATTAATTAAATGCAAGACAGCTTCCGCAGCCGCGTGTGTATTTATATTGCTGTCAACAAACCCTTCTTCGGTCATATCGTCATCAAATTCTAAACCATCCATACCTTTGCTCCAAAAAGACCGGCCCGGCCATTTCGCCGGGCCAGCAATATGAATCTGCCGTGAAATATTTTATCCGATCTCAGGCTCGATCAAGCCATACGAACCATTGCGGCGGCGATACAAAACATTGACCTTGCTGGTCTCAGCATTATAAAACACGAAGAAATTATCGTGGCCGAGCAATTTCATCTGTTCAACGGCCTCTAACTCGTTCATAGGCAAAATACGGAAGTGTTTACGACGCGCAATCAATGGAGGCAATTCGCCGGTCTCATCCGCTGCAACGGGTTCCTCCATCACGTCGGATGCCGAATGCCCATCACCTCGGCCATGATAATGCCTTCCTTTGTATCGGTCAATCTGGCGCTGCAGGTTATCAATAGCAGTATCGAAAGCCACCAACACCTCGTCGGCGCGCTCCTCTGTCCGCAGGATCAATCCCTTTCCACGCACCGTAACTTGCGCCACGTTGCGGTCATTGGCATCACGCGCCGACTTGAGATGCGTCAGCTCAACATGAGCCTCCTCAATCGCGGGCAGGTAATGGTCAAGCTTGCCTGCCTTTTTTTCAACATGCTCCTTGATACGATCCGATAATCGGATGTTACGGGCCTGAACTTCCACTTTGGTTGCCATAGGGCCTCCTGATAAAATGATGTGGGTGCAGACCAAACTACTCACGCGCCATGCAAACCGTGCCGCGTCAGCGCGCGAGACACCGTCAAAGCAAAAACGTCCCGCGCTCCCTCGGCGTAAAACGCCTCGGCGCAGGACGAAAGAGTGGATCCCGTTGTAGCGACATCATCCATCAACAAAACGACTCGATCTTTTACGTACTTCCCCTCAGCCCGAAACGCGCCGCGCACATTATCGTGTCGTTCCAATTTTGTCAGCCCAACTTGTGTACGGGTTTCTCGTACGCGGCTAAGAGCATGAGGAGCATAGGCAATTCGCAATGAAAGCGCCAATGGACGCGCGATCAAACCAACTTGATTATAACCCCGTTCCTGCAATCGCTTGTGACCGAGCGGAACCGGCACGATAAGATCAATAGGCCAATTCAAACTGACCACATATTCTGATAAATGGTCGGCAAGCGCATCGCCCAGCCCCATATCTCGACGATATTTCAGGCGATGCAACGCATTGCGCACCGGCGCGTCGAACGCGGACCAGGAACGGAGTGTTTTAAATCGAGGCCGCGCCCGCTGACAGTCCGCACAAAGACCCGCCACATCGAGCGGGATCCCACAAATATTGCAAATCGGTTCAGGA
>JAKAMM010000266.1 GCA_021812905.1 Chloroflexota bacterium
GCGCAGTGATTGCGGATTGCATGTTTGGCTCGCCCAAATAAGGCGGGATGGATTCGTAAGACACCACAATCCGCAGTTCTGTTGATTTCATGCTGCGCGCCAACTCCGCGGCCATGCGCGCGGCGCGCAAGGCATGCTCCGAGCCATCTACAGCGAGTAATACTTTGTCAAACATAGGGCCTCCTTGTAGTGTCTAATCCCAGTATACACACTTTGTGTGATTTTTATATTAACGGGCTACTTATTCTGTTGACTTAACGCGATGAGCCTCAGGATCTTCAACTCGTCGTAATTGATCGCGCCGCCTAATTTATCAAAGACCGGTTTCAGGAAAGCCGTCCCCAACTCGTCGAAAGCTTCGAAAGCGCACTTTTGCTGATCGGGTGGGATGTTGGACAGCGACAGAAGATCATTGCCATCATTCCGCAAGGAATTCCCGGCCATGGCGTACCGCGCAAGATGATCGAGGATCGTCCCCGCTTGAACTTTATAGCGCGCCATCAGGCTCTCGATGGACTCACCGTCGTTATACGCTTCAGCGACCATTGCATAGCGGCGGCCTGAATCGCTTTTCTCACGCACGGATTCTTTCTTCTTCTCAGCCAAACCATGTTTCTGACAATAGTCCCTCATTAAATCCAGGAAAGCCTCGCCATATTGCCGCGCCTTGACTTGTCCCACGCCGGAGATGGCGAGCAGGCTTTCAGCCGTCTGCGGATAATAGGCCGCCATCTCCACCAGCGTGCGGTCGGAGAAAATAACGTAAGGCGGTACGCCTGCTTCGTCCGCCAGCTCTTTGCGCCTCGTACGCAGGATCGCAAACAGAGCATGGTTGTATTCCAACTCGGACTGGTTGACTTTCTTCGGCGCACGCTGCTCGGCTTCCTGCAATTGTCCCATGATCTTTGTTCGGTTCTTGAGCGCATCAGCGGCTTTGGTTGTCAAACTCAACGTGCGGAATTCGCCGTCCTGATTAAGATAGCCCATCTGCACCAATTGACGGGCGAGCTGCATCCACTGCTTTTGATTCAGTTCCTTGCCGATACCATGCGTGGACAACTTGTCGTGTTCGTATTGAATGATTTTTTCCTTCTTTGATCCAAGCAGAACGTCTGTCACGTGGCCGGCCCCGAACCGCTCGCCGGTGCGCCTGACGCACGACAAGAATTTTTGTGCCGGGATGGTGATGTCATCCAACGTGGGCGCTTCGGCATTGCAATTGTCACAGTTGCGGCAATTCGATTTAGAATAAGATTCGCCAAAATAATTAAGCAAAGATTTGCGCCGGCAGTTGACTTCATCCTCGGCATAACGCACGATGGCGTCCAGGTGCTGCATGGCCACACGGCGTTCGTCGCCTTCTTTTTGGTCAATGAAATATTTTAGTTTGGCAACGTCCGAATAGCTGTAAAGCAGGAGACAGTGTGCGGGCAGGCCATCGCGCCCGGCGCGCCCGATTTCCTGATAATAACTTTCCACGCTCTTGGGCAGGTCATAATGAAGCACGAAGCGCACATCGGGTTTGTTGATGCCCATGCCAAACGCAATCGTTGCCACGATGATCTGCGCGTCGTCGCGGATGAAGGCTTCCTGATTGCGGCGGCGCACGTCATCCTCCAGCCCGGCGTGATAGGGGAGCACCGAATGTCCCTTGCGCAGCAGGTGATCTGCAAGCTCGTCCACTTGTTTGCGCGAGAAGCAGTAGATGATTCCCGATTGATCTTTGAAGTGTTCAAGAAAGCGCGTGGTCTGGATGGCCGCCTCGCGTTTAGACGCGACTTCGATGTAGAGATTCTCGCGGTTGAAGCTGGCGACGAATTCGTTGGAGGCGGCGAATCCCAAAGTGGATTTGATGTCGGCTCGGACTCGCTGGGTGGCGGTCGCCGTTAAAGCCAGGCAGACCGCGTCGGGAAACCGGCGGCGGACATCCACCAGTTGACGATATTCAGGGCGGAAGTCGTGGCCCCATTCCGAGATGCAGTGCGCTTCGTCAATCGTCAGGCAATCCACTTTCAGCGTGGAAAGAAGCGAGAGAATGCGCGCGGTCAGGAGCGTTTCGGGGGCGACATATAAAAGTTTGACCTGGCCTCGTCGCACGTAATCCATATTTTCCTGATAGGCTTCGACGGAAAGTGAACTATTCAAAAATAATGCCGGGACGCCGTACGCGCGCATCTGCTCGACCTGGTCTTTCATCAGTGCAATGAGCGGTGACACAACGACGGTCAGCCCGCCGAAGATCAGCGCTGGAATCTGATAACACAAAGATTTCCCGCCGCCGGTGGGCATGACCGCCAGCGTGTCGCGTTTGTTGAGAACGTTTTCGATAACCTCGCGTTGGAGTGGACGAAAGGTCTCGTATCCGAAGGCAGCCTTGAGAATGGATTCAGGAGTCTGATGAGGCATCTGTATTGACTATCGTTCCTTGTTCGGAATTAACCAGCGCTGATCTTGAGCAGCGCATCCTTCAACTTTGCGACTTCATCCAAAGTGTTGTAATGCGCCGCTCCGACGCGCACCATGCCGCCGCTTTCTTCTAGGCCGAGTCGTTCGGTCACATTGATGGCATAATAATTTCCATCCCAAACGTAAATACCGTTTTGGGCGAGCTTCCCGGCGATACCGCGCGACGATTGACCTTTTAGGGTGAACGAAAAAGTCGCCACGCGTTCATCCAAACGGCGAGTATCGGTCAGGCCGTACAACGTCAGATTGGGAATGGATTGCAGAACATCCAATAAGGCCCGGCTGAGTTCAAACTCATACGAGCGGATCAGGTTCATGGCCTGTTTCAAGAGCAGACTGCGACCTGAGAATCCATCTTCCTTTAGCACGTCGGTTTGCGTACCAGTATATTGTTTGCCGACCCATTCGAAATATTCGATCGCGCCCAATACGCCGGCAATGCCTTCATGGTTTTGTGTTCCGGTCTCGAACTTGCCGGGCAGCTTGTCCGTCGCCGGACGGACCTTGTAGGCAAAGAGATTTTCCAAAATATTTTTCTTGCCATAAAGGATGCCGGAATGGGTTCCGAAAAATTTATAAGCCGACGAGACGAGGAAATCACAATCCAATCTTTGGACATCAATCGGTCCATGTGCTGCATATTGAACTGCATCCACGTAAACCAGCGCGCCTGCATCGTGCGCCATCTTGATGATCCTGCCGACCGGGTTGATCGTGCCAAGTGAATTCGATGCGTATCCCACCGCCACGAAACGCGGCTTGCGCTCAAGGGCTTTTTGAAAATCATCCAGCTTGAGTGTGCCATCTTCCACATCAAAATCCACCCAGTTGACTTTGCAACCGCGGTCCTCTGCGGCCAATATCCAGGGTGTGACGTTGGCATCGTGATCGAGACGGGTAACGACAATTTCATCGCCGGCATTCCAGGTCCGCGCAATGGAGCGGCTGATGTGCAGGGTCAGCGTGGTCATGTTCGCGCCGAAGATGATCTCCTCGGGGCTGGCCGCATTGTAGAAATCCGCCATGGCGCGATGCGCTTCATCCAAAACTGCATCAGATGCAACACTAGTGGGAAACGCCCCTTCATGATTGGCGTTGTTTTCTAACAGATATTTATTGATGCGCTCAAGGGATTGTTTGGCGATCTGTGTGCCGCCGGGGTTATCGAAAAAAATAGCCGGGCGGTTAAGGGACGGGAACTGGCTTCGAACAGCAGAGATGTCGAGGGACATTTGGGTTCTCCATGAATGGGATGTATTCT
>JAKAMM010000267.1 GCA_021812905.1 Chloroflexota bacterium
CAGGTCAAACGCTCCAGCCGGGACAACGCGCTGTCTTCTACGGATCGACCACCCATATTCTGCTGATGGATAGCGGCGACACGATCCGCCTGACCAATCCATACGGTGTCATCGTAGATGCGCGCGGCTATGGCGTGGTCAAATATCCGGACCAATCTCATTGCCGCATCCCCGACGGGAACGGATACTGGCAACTTGCCTGCTTCCCAACCCCCGGAAACGAGAATGTGCTGACAGGTGTCGTCCCTGTTTTGCCCCCGGCCAAAATAGGTCAACCCGCGCCTTGTCTGCTGCCCGACACAGCGCCGCTTGAATTTCGCCTGGCAGTCTGCAGTCCTTTCGGCGCGGACATTTGGAATCGCAAATACTGGGACGACGCGGCCGGACAAGACCAGTTCGTCATCCCCGATCCATTCGACAAAGGCGAAATAGTTGTGGAATAACAAAAAAATATTTGACGAAAAGGAACCGCCGCCCAAACAAAATAGGCGGCGGTTCCTTTCAAAAAAGATGGTGATAAGTCATGGCGATGATCGGGGTGAGGGGGGCACCTCGACCACCGCCACCAACTTTATACACGACCTGTTAATAAAAGTCAAGGTCAAGAGGAATGAAGTTTTGTAATTCTCATCCCCCCCAGTAATCCATCGGGCGGGCATGAGTTTTTTGAAAACCACTGAACACGAAGGGCACAAAGCATACCAAGCGGGAGAGGGATTCACGCCTTTACGCTCTTTTTCCCTTCGTGACCTTCGCGAAGCACCCTGTGGGTTGTGTACTTTGTGTTTGGAAAGTTCTTCCCCCGAAATTTTGACGCCCGCTCGAATCCATTCTCTTGCTTGACGCTCATCCAACGCGGTGGTATCCTTGCGCCCAATGTTCTCACCCCTGACTGACACCAATACTAATAATTCCCGCACTCGTTCAGTGACGGGACGTTGGTGTTGGGAACAGAAAGTGCTTCAAAGAAAAGTGAGCTAATCCTACACACAAACGCCCCGAAGGTTCGGGGCGTTTTATTACCCCCACCGGCCACCTCCCTCAAATTCTTTGCATTTGGGGGAGGCTGGGAGGGGGCAAAATACAAGGAGAAAAAAATCATGAACATCAGCAATACAACAGCAGTCTATGCGGTGGCAGAGAAGAACCTTGTCCCCGTCAGCGGACACTTGCGCGAGATGATGGATATTCCACCCTCACGCATGTTCCTCATCAACAAGTCGCTCAAAGTGTACAAGGAAAAAAATCCCGATGCGAAAATTTTCGATGCATCGCAGGGCGACGGCGGAGCGTCACTGCCTGGGGTGCCGCGAATGCTGCTCGAACGCGCGGCCCAGATGCAGGTCGAACACGGAAGCGCTTACGATATGCCCTTCGGCACGGACGCCTATCGCAAATCCGTCATCGAGCAATATTGGAAACTGGATGCAAGCCTGGGATGGGGTCCAGCAAATGTGTTGGCCACTGTCGGCGGACGCGATGCGCTGGTTAAGGCTTATGGTGCGATGCTGGCTCTCGGTCATGGGCGTGAGGGCGATGCATTGATCGTCTCGCGCGTGCCGTGGATTTCGTACAACTGGGGGCCGTACGGAGTGGGTGCGAACGTGATGTGGGCGCCGGGCGATCCCACGCAAGGTTGGGCCTATTCTGATGACGGCATCAAGGAATGTATGGCGCTCGCTTCAAAATCCGGACGAAAGGTGGCGGGTCTCGTTATAACCAACCCAGACAACCCTACGGGCGCGACCACGTCCACCGAGAAGATGGTATCGCTTGCCAAGTCCGCGCTGGAGGCAGGCGTGGCTTTCGTGTTGTTCGATTGGATGTACCACTACGTCACCGACGAAAAGCCCAATGATCTAAATACATTCCTGAAATTCTTCACGCCCGAAGAACGCAAACGGCTGATATTCCTGGATGGGATCACAAAAAGTTTGGGCGGGTCGAACATTCGCAACTGTCATTTGCTCGCGGATGAAAGTGTGATCAAGTTCATCGTGGCGCGCGCCTCGCACGGCGTGATCCCGTCGTTCTATTCGCTGGCTGTGGCGATGGCCGCTTATGAAATGGGTTATGCCGAAGCCTCGAAATCCATCGTCGAACCGACCAATGCCAGCCGCAAAGTGTTGAAAGGTTTGCTCGAAAAAAGCGGGCTGGGATATATTCTTGGCAAAGGTTATTACGCCTTCATGAACGTCGGCGAGTTCATCAAAGCCAAAGGTCTGGCAGACAGCGAACCGCTCGGACAATATCTCGCCGAAGAACATGGTGTCGCGATTGTCCCCGGTGCATTCTTCTCGCCCTTCGGCAATGACTGGATCCGCTTCTCTTATGCCACACCTGTGGAAAGAACACAAGGCGCGTTCAAGAGATTGATGGAAGGGCTGGCAAGTCTTAAGAAGTAATAGAAAGAGGAAAGACTCAACATCTTTCCTCTTTCGTGGTCGAATAAATTCGTATGGTTTATTCGATAAACGATAATACCGCCGCTAAAACTTGTGGAATATTCGCTGGAAGATTTGGTTTGATTTTTTCTGCAATATGCAAATGATCTGGATGCGTCTTGATTTCGGGATGATGTGGCGCGTTGTCCCACCTTGCGATCATTTTGCCTTCGGATGATTGAAGATGAAAACGATATTTCAGGCGTTTGAAATCCGGCTCTGTGACAACATATTCTGCGATGTGAAGTTCGTAGCCCCCGGTAAGTGTGAGTATGCCTCGGATGTAACATTCCTCTTCCGAGACTTCATCAAAGGAAATATCGTTTTGAATGACGTGCGGCGCGGCAAGAATGGCCGCCTGCACGGAGGAGTAATACTCACGGGATTTCACACAGAGACTCCCGAAAGGATTTCGTAACGCTCGCGCCACAAGTTTAGACCGCGGACAGCCGCGTACCAATCAAAGTAGTCTTGTTCATCGCCGAGAGCGCCCGCCTCAAATTTTTCGACGAATTTTGCCGATGTCATTTTGTGCTTCTTCTCGAAGTCTTTGCAGATGGCAGAATAATGTTCAAAGCGTTGTTGCGCATGGGCCGCGGCGCTATTCAATGCAAAAGATACCGCGTTGCGGATACTGACTTTTTTATAACGCGATTCATCTGTTTTTACTGAAAGGTTCATGGCTCACCTCAATGGAATAAATTGTAGCACATTCTTTCTTCTCTCCTCTTTCATATCAAACACATCCCTCGCCAAGGAAATCATATGTCCTACGACCCTCAACAATTTGCTGAAAAATACAAACTGGCCGTCAAATCCGCGCAGGAGCAAAAGCCTGCCGGCGGATTGAACGGTTTCGAGCTCGAATGGAATCTGCTCGACGAGCAATTCCGTCCGTTGCTGACGGTCGGCTCCGGACCTGCGCGCCAATCCTTCGTGGATTATCTGCGTGCGAGCTGTCTGCCCGCCTGGCTGGCGAACTTCTCACAACTCGAAGTCTTCCACTGGATGGTGGAATTTGCCAGCCGGCCCTTTTACAGTCCGCAGGGTGCGGTATATGAAGCGCGCCTGATGGAAGCCGTGTTGATGAATTCACTGGCGCGTGCCGGTGCTGAATTTGGTCAGCGTCTTTTTTACTGGCACGGCAATTTAATTTTCCTAACTGCCATCGGACACGATTCAATTCCCGGTAACTGGGCCATCGCCAAACGCCGCTACCTCGAACGCTGCGTGGACTTATATGGCGACACACTGGCGACCGCGGG
>JAKAMM010000268.1 GCA_021812905.1 Chloroflexota bacterium
GTGCGACTTCCAGCTCATAGCTCTTGGGGAATTCCTCGGCTTCGGTCAGGGCGGTGCTGGTCATGACAGCCAATTTCCTGTACATGCGGAAGTAGTTCTGGAAGGTGATGGTGGCATAGGTCACGTTCTCAGGTTCGATCTTGACGCCTTCCTTGGCTTCCACGGCCTGGTGCAGGCCATCGCTCCAGCGGCGTCCGGGCATCAGGCGCCCGGTGAACTCATCCACGATGACCACCTTACCCGCCTGCACAAGGTAATCCTTATTACGTTTGAACAGGTACTGGGCGCGCAAAGCCTGTTCGAGATAACCGGTCAGGCGCGCCTGTTCGGGGGTCAGGTCTTCCGGGCGGTCGGGATCCAGCAGGGTTTGCCCCAGCATCTGCTCAACGTGCGCCACGCCCATTTCAGTCAGTGAGACGTTGCGATCCTTTTCATTGACCTCGTACTCTTCGAGCCGCAACTGGCGCACCACCTGCGCCATCTTGCTGTACCACTCCAGGTCGCCCGAGGCCGGGCCGGAGATAATGAGCGGCGTGCGGGCTTCATCAATCAGCACGTTATCCACTTCGTCAACGATGGCATAGTGATGGCCGCGCTGGACGCGATCTTCCAGGCGCATGGTCATGTTGTCACGCAGGTAATCGAAACCGAACTCGGAGTTCGTGCCGTAGGTGATGTCGGCAGCATAGGCTTCGGCCCGCTCCACCAGCCGCAGGTGATGCTGGTCCTCGTGCGGGGATTCCCTCTCGAAATCCACCAGGAAAGCCTTCTTGCCATTTTCAGTGGCGGCGGCCATTTGCAGCACGCCCACCGAAAGTCCCAAGAAATTGTAGATGGGCGCCATCCAGCGCGCATCGCGCCGCGCCAGGTAATCATTGACCGTGATCAGGTGGGTGCCGCGGCCCAGTAGCGCATTCAAATACAGAGGCAGGGTTGCTACCAACGTCTTGCCTTCACCGGTGCGCATCTCCGCGATCTCCCCGCGATGGAGCACCACTCCACCGATCATCTGGACATCATAATGACGCAGGCCGATGGTGCGCTTGGAGGCCTCGCGCACCGCCGCGAAGGCCTCCGGCAGGACCTCTTCCAACGCATCCTGCTCCGCCTTGAATTGTTCCTCGTCATCGCCCTCACCCTGGGCCCCTCTCCCGGTGGGAGAGGGGGTGGGGTGAGGGGCCAATTCCCGCAGCCGCGCCCGGAACTCGTCCGTTTTGGCGCGCAGCGCGTCATCGCTCAAGGCCTCGAACTGCGGCTCGAGATCATTGATCCTCTCTGCCAGTTCCCCCAGTTGGGAGACGGTTTTCTTGGTGGGGTCGCCACCGAATATTTTGACAAAATTTTTGAGCATAATTCCCTTTCGGGGAGGGATTATAGCATGGGGATAGTTTGTGTTATGTTGGCGTTTTGTTAGTGTTTTATGAAGAATTCGCTTCCCCAAGTCAGGCTAAAGTTGATCTATTCAAGTAACAATAATTTTTCTCCAAGTTCATTTAACTGTGACAGAAAAATATCCTCTGAAGGCGGATTAATCCAGCGAATTGCTTCCCAATCCGCGTGGCTTGCCGAACACAATACACGCGCCAGGTCAGCTGGAAAAACGCCGGCGGCTTTCCCCTGCGCGTTGGTAATGGCATCCTGCAATGAAAGCCCTTTCTGACTGCAAAACCCCCAGATGTCTGCAAGGTCTTTCGGCTCGTCACGATCAAGCGAAGCAGTGACTTTATTCGCGAGGATATTCTCAGCCGTATCCAATCTTCCCAGCACAGCATGGCGTTGAACCTCCCCCACGCGGGCAGGGACATCGTTGACAAACTCAATTTTTAGCATAATTTCACTTGTTATCAGATTCAAGCGCGCGAAGCGTTCCTCTTTCACCAAGACCTGGCATTGCCAGTCATTGACCTGGGTGAAGGCCTGGATAACACGTTCCACCCACAAACCAAAACGAGCGTCGTCGTTGACAAAGAAATCCAAATCATCTGAGAACCTGTGCTGGAGGTAACCGCGCGAAGCGGCAGTCCCGCCCGTGAGATAAAAGCCTGTATCCACCCCGGTGAAGACTTTTATCACGCAATCCTGAAAAGGATATAAAGTCTCGAAGTAAAAGGCGGCGTTATTCATGGCAGTATTCAGGGTGTTTCTCAGGCAGCCATTTGACCAGAAAATCAAATCCCCGTCTGCGGCTTTTGGAGCGGATGCGACCGCGCCAGTGAGGCCAGTTTTTAATCAGTTTTGGAAAACCGATTAAGCGGATGATCTCTTCATAGGCCGCATATTCCAGCAAACGACGCGCGGCCCAATCCTGATCCAGCCGCCCAAAAGTGCGGCGACCCTGCAGGATTTCAATGAACTGGGCTTCATCGATATCATAGTCCCAGACGTAAGGCAGGCGTTTTACTGCTTGCATAAAGTTGATTATACACTCTGGTAGAAATTCCGCCCCTAAAATTGCAGTTCGAGATCGTTGATCTGTTCAGCCAGTTCCCCCAGTTGGGAGATGGTCTTTTTCGTGGGGTCGCCACTGAATAATTTTACAAAGTTTTTAAGCATTCCTGAACCTTTCGCACCGAAATTATAACAGAGGGAATAAGGCCAGTGATGTTAGAAAGTCGTTAAAATAATTGCCATTCTCGCCCGCCACAAAACCGTCATAGATAAATTAAGCCGCTTGATTCGTCCGTCAAGCGGCTTAATGTCCTGAGTCGATCGGCTTAATGGATGACCATGTTTCATCATCCATTCTCCATCATTTTGCGCTTCACGCGGGACTTGAGGTTGGTTCTGTTTCGAGGGTGTTGACTGTCTATGATTTAACTAATCGAGTCAATTGTTTTACTAATTCCGTAAGGTATTGCTATTATCGGAGTAAAGAGCGCCCACAGCGTCACATCTAGCAATATATATGCTCCTCTCCAAACAACATCAGCAAGAAAAACTAATACTGGAAGGATGCCAATAATTAGCATGAACAACAAATAGATTACCACTATGAGGCCCGATGCTGCTGGCTGAAAAGTAAGAACGGCCGATAAAGTGTTGTTAATGGGAAGGAGACCGTACAAAACAAAAGATAAGATCAACTCGAAAGTTGGGCTAGGCTGTAAAAAGCCAAGAGAGATTAGCCTCTGAATCGCAAGGGCAATCATTAAGATCGCAGCAAAAAAAGTCGTGGTTGCGGCAAATAGTTTGAAAATCTTCTTTTGAGATTTAGATAACGAATCGGTATTAACAAGTTCGCCTCTGCCTGACATTTCAACGAACATCCATACGCCAACTACCGCAGATATTATTGTGCCTCCCAAAATCACTGTTTCAAATCTCTGCAGAATAGGAGGTAAATTAGGCGAAATCAGACCTATATCTACAAAGGTAGTCATAACCACGCTTGCGTCTACAATTAGGAAAAACACAAACAAAGCCAGAGATATGACATAGCCCAATGCCCTTATCGGTTTTTCTTTGTTAAACACAAAGCCTCTTATATATTCACTAACAGTTCTATCCCTAGGCTCCCTGTCGATTTTCAATTTGGTTTTTGGTTTAGATTCGGGCTTAACAGACTTAGCTAGTGCCTCTAACAACTCGCGTGGATACAGCGGGGGTTCATATGGCTCTTTATCTTTCTCAAAGATCCACGGCTTGGCTAATAATTTATTGATGCGCTGCAACAAAGCTCCCCATCTTCTTACCCAAAGGAAATCAATT
>JAKAMM010000269.1 GCA_021812905.1 Chloroflexota bacterium
CAACTGCTTTGATGGCTTGCAGCGGCTGACCTGCTTTTTTCAATTGTTGCTTGAGCGATTCCATATTTTGTTTCAAGACCGCCACTTCCAGCTCGCCTTCGGCGCGGGCTTTGGCTAAAATTTCGCGGCGTTCATCCTCGATCTTTTCGAGGCGCTTGTCGAGTTCACGCGTTTGACTCTCAAGCCTTTCGCGCGCCTTCTCGAGTTTCTCTCCTGCGCGCGAAGTGCGGTTGCGTTCCTTGCGAATGTCGTCGAGCAATTTGTCGGCGCGCAGATCGTCAGGGCTGATCTCGCTTCTCGCCGCGGCGATCAGCTTTTCGTCCAGGCCGAGGCGCTGCGCAATCAACAATGCGTTCGAGCGGCCGGGCAGTCCGAGCGTTAATTTATAAGTCGGACGCAGAGTCTGGATGTCAAATTCGAGCGAGGCGTTGACCACACCTTCGGTGCTGTGCGCGAACGTTTTGAGTTCTGGATAATGTGTGGCGACAAAAGTTGTCGCGCCGCGTTCGAGCAGGTGACTCAAAATGGCGCGCGCCAGCGCCGCGCCTTCCTGCGGGTCGGTGCCAGCGCCGAGTTCGTCGAAGATGACCAGCGAACGATGATCGATCTTTTTCACGATGCGGATGATGTTGGTAATGTGTCCGCTGAAAGTCGAAAGCGATTGCTCGATGGATTGTTCATCGCCGATGTCGGCGAAAATATCATGGAAGCAGGCCAGCTCCGAGCCGCTCTGCGCCGGGATGTGAAGTCCGCTTTGGGCCATGAGCGCCAGCAAGCCGACCGTTTTGAGCGAGACAGTTTTGCCGCCGGTGTTCGGACCGGTGATGACAATGGCGCGCGTGCCGGGCGCGGCATCGACATCAATGGCGACAACGATGTTGGGATCGAGCAGAGGATGGCGGGCGTGAATCAGGTTTACAGGTTGAACGTTTGAAGGTTGCAAGTTTTGCGAACCTTTCAACCTTGAACCTGCAACCTGCAACTTGCGTAAGATTGGTTCGCTTGCTTTTATCTCCACCGCATATTTTGCTTTCGCAAAAGCCAGATCGAGCACGGCCAGATTTTCCACGCCGTATGTCAGTTCATCGCGATGTGTTCCGATTTGTGTCGAGAGTTCAGCAAGAATGCGGCGTTCTTCGTCTCTCTCTGCAAGTTCGAGTTCGCGGATTTCATTATTGAGTTCCACCACCGGCAGCGGCTCGACAAATAAAGTTGCTCCCGATGATGATTGATCGTGGACGACGGCTTTGATGCTGCCCTTGAATTCGGCGCGCAGAGGAATAACGTAGCGTCCGTCGCGTTGTGTGATGATCGATTCCTGCAACTTTGAAGCAAACTCAGTTAAATATCTTTGCAGGCGCGACATCAACCGGTCGCGCGCGACTTTGACCTGGCGTCGCAGGCTGGCGAGTTTATCAGAAGCTGAATCCAATACCTCGCCGCGCTCGGATAGGACGCGCGTGATGGCGTCCACGATGCCGTGCGATTCGGGCAACCCGACCGCCATGGCGCTCAGGCGCGGAGAATCATCCGCGCTTTTCTCGAGGGACTTTTTTAGCGCGCGGCAGGAGATCAGCATGGACTTGATGTCGAGCAGGGATTGAGGATCGAGAACGCCGCCGCGCGCTGCCAGGTCCGCAGCAGGGCGGATGTCGTGGGCGCCGCCGATGCTCAGATCGTGAGTGGTCAGCAAGAAACCGGCTTCGGATGTTTCCGCCAGCAGACGTTTGGCCTCTTCATAATTGGACGTCGGTTGGAGCGTATTCGCCAGATCCGCAGACGCAGAGAAATCACAAAAGCCGGCCAGGCGGGTAAGGATTTTTGGATATTCGAGAACGTGCAGAGTCTTGCTGTCCATGAGTTGATTTAACCACAAAGATGACCAGAACACAAAGGAAAGTCAGGCTCCACATCCTGGCGGGAACAAAGCCACCCTGAAAGATATGGAAACAAAAGGTTCAGTGCAAGGGTCATTTTACTTCGCTGCAAGCGGTGGGACACGAAGTTGCACGCGCGGCAAAAAAACCGTATACTGGATTCAGGACAAAAGAAGGAGGATCAATGGCAAAACAGATCGGTTTGTGGATAGATCACAAGAAGGCTGTTATCGTCATCCTCACCGATAAAGGAGTAGAAATAAAGAAAATAGAATCCAGTGATGAAAAACATGTCCGGTTCAGGGGCGGCGCACGGGCCAAGACACCCTACAGCGCGCAATTCTTCACGGCTGAGACCCAACTAGACAGGCAATATGCGGAACATCTCAACAAATACTATAGCGAAGTCGTTACCTGCATCCGTGATGCAGACTCAATTCTGATCTGCGGGCCGGGGGAGGCAAAGTTGGAACTTCAAAAGCGTTTGATTCATGCACGAGCCAGCAGCCAGATCGCCGCCATCGAAACATTGGACAAAATCACCGATCGCCAACTAACGGCAAAAGTCCGTGAGTATTTTGAGAATCAACCTATGTAATCACGCCATTTGAAGAAAACCGGTCAACGACCATATAACAAAGCAGACATCCAAAGTCTACATGACTTTGGATGTCCCATTCTATGATAATGAGACTGACAAGTCAGATAGGAGAATTTTCAAAGATTTCTTTGGATAAACCGCCGGATGAATCTAATGCGGAAAGATTCACTGTGGCGCGCCAGCCTTGTGCAGTAATGTCCAGCGTGCGTTCCTTTAATTCCACCAGGTCGTTTTCAAATCCGAAGAATGTCCAGAAGCAGGCCTGGGGTTGATCGGTTTCCAGCGCGAGAGAAATGGCCGGTTGTTTATGTCCATAATAAAGCGAGCGCCA
Organism: Chloroflexota bacterium; assembly: GCA_021812905.1. The sequence goes on from JAKAMM010000269.1 coordinate 2,810, forward strand.
GCCGCGGACGCTATTCGAATCAGCGCGCATGATTGAAAATGCCGAATCACCGTTGAGTAAGCCAGTGTGGACCTGGATATTTGCAGAGTCTGTGCGCAAAAGGATCGAATTCTGTTCAGGAGGCTCTGTGTATGGAAAATCATCCAACAACCAGTGAAGTCTATAATGATGGATGTGCTTTGCAGTGAGATGATCCACGACCAGCCAGCGTTCATCGTCCAACATCAGGACGGTGCGTTTATGTTCCACAGGATCCGCCAGGCGGTGATAGCCATCATGTTCGCCCCGCCAGCGGCTTGAATTTTGTTCGAGTAAATGACCATTCGCCCAGTTGATCCAGGTGAATCGACTGAAATGAGTCATTTGGTCAACGGAGTCAACTGTCACCGTGTTATGAACCGCTGTGCGGGACAGTCCATTCTGCCAGATTCCTGGTCCGCTGTATAAATAAGTACCTGCATCACAAGCGATGTTATGTCCGCGCCACCACAAGTCCACATGCAGTTGATCGGCATGTGAAGGCCGCGCTTGAAAATTCACGCAGCGGATGACGGCCATACTCTGCGAACTGTGCAAGGTATACACACCGCCTTGCGCGAAATTTTGGTTTACTTGCGGATGCGCGTCTTCCAGGAGCGCGTCCAGCGCCTGTCCGCCGCACAACCAAAAAAGGTCTTCATCCCAGGGGCCTTTTTCAAAGAGACGTTTGCCGTGCAGCAGGTAATGTCCCAATTGCAAAACGGGGCGGTAATCGGTGAAGTCGCAGGTGTTGAGCGGCAAAACCAGCGCGCCATCAATCGAACCGAATTGCGGCATCAGCCCAGTCTGCAATTCAGTGAGTTCATATAAAAAATGGATGGAAGCATCCAGCGCACGATAAAGCATTTCGGAAAAGC
>JAKAMM010000270.1 GCA_021812905.1 Chloroflexota bacterium
ACCTGCCACACGCGCAACGCCGCTTCCACCTGAATTTTGAATGACATTTTCGATTTCCCCCAGCGCCGATCTGCAAAATAGATGGGCACTTCACCAATCCGGTATTCCAGAGAATAGGCCATGTATGCCATTTCCACCAGAAAAACATAACCATTCGACTGAATACGATCGAGCGGCATTCCCCGCAAGGTATCACTCCGCCACATGCGGTAACCAGTGGTTACGTCTCGAAGAGGAAAACGAAGGATCGTCCGGGCATAGAAATTGCCAAAAGCGCTGAGGCTTTTTCGCCAGAGCGGCCAGCGCTCGTCCACCGAGCCGCCATTCACATAACGCGAACCAAGCACGAGGTCACAGGATGCGAGGCGGTCCGCCATCGCGACCAACACGGATGGATCATGGGAAAAGTCCGCGTCCATCTGAACGATGGCTTCGGCATCTGTTTTTGATACTTCCGCAAAACCGGTCAAATAGGCGGTACGCAAACCCAGCTTGCCTTCCCGGTGAATCACTGAAACTCTCCCCGGATGCTCACGCGCCAAATCATCGGCGCGTTGACCAGTGCCATCCGGGCTGTTGTCGTCCACGACCAAGATATGCAGGTCGAGCGGAAGCGCAAAAAGAGCGGAGACCAGCTTGGGCAGGTTCTCCGCTTCGTTGTAGGTAGGTGTGATGACCGTGATTCGCAATTCGACTCTCAGCGCTTGGCCCGAAGGAGCTCCAATTTTAGTTGATCCACATTGGTAAACCGTCCCCGCGTAGAGGAAATTTCGCTGGTTTTGACAATGAGACGATTTGAGCGCTTGACAGCTTGATCACGATCTTTGATGGGATAAAACTTTTCAAGCGACTGCATCAACCGTCCGCGGATATTTTCCTGCAGGTGGCTGACCACGCCCGACGGAACAATCGCAATAAAATCTGCCGCTCCCAGGTGCCCCAGGAAATTGCTCTCCACACCTTCGTCAGACATGGAATTTTGGATCATGACACTGAACGCCCGCAAAACATCGTCGGAAGCGACAAACCCATACAACTCACGGAAGGCTTCCAAGTTTTCCAGCGAGACGAGCAACAAAGCCCAACCGTCTTTTGTCAGGGTTTCTTTCAGACGTTCGTCCACCAAAGCGCCTTCAGGCAAACCACTGATCGGGTTGGTAAGCGATTCCTGCTTCATGCGCGCCAATGCGTTGCGAACACGCAGGCGCAATTCCTGAATATCGAATGGCTTGGTGATGTAATCGTCTGCGCCAAGCTCGAGGCCTTGCAGTTTATCGTTGCGCTCGCGCTTCTCGGTTAGGAAAATGATCGGCACATTCGAAGTGCGACGATCATTGCGCAAGCGACGGGCCACTTCATATCCATCGATGTCGGGCAGGCGAATATCAAGAATGACCAGATCAGGATGATTGGTTTGACAGGCACGCACACCATCTTCACCCCAATTGACGGTGTACACTTCATAACCTTGCCGCTGGAAATAAGAATTCACCATTTCCGCGACGTCAAGGTCGTCTTCGACGATCAGAATTTTTTCCTTCGGGTCGGCCACAGATCCCCCAGTTAGGTCAATGGTTCTTTTTGAATGACGTATTCGCACACGTCATCGCCGACGGCGATGCATTTCGATTCATTGACGCGGAACTCATTTCCGCCCGAAACCCATTTTAAACTTTCCTGTAAAATGCCGACAGCGATAAAGCAAATGGGTTTGGTTTCGCCTTTGCGTCCGTGACATTCTGAACATTCATGGATGGTATATACGAACTCGTTTTCGCGTTCTTCCACCGTGCTATGTTGATCACTGATTTGGGAGAAGATCTTGGCTTCCGCCGGCAACCCGATGCGCAATTTGGCCTGTAGTGGAAGGACCTTGAATGCCAAATCGCCCACCCCGGCCAGGGCGCCAAAGTTTCGCAAACCATCGGCAAAAAGTGCGCGCCCGACGCGCAGGGAAAGACCGCGTCCGCCTCGAGGACCATACATATCTTCCAGGGCCATATTGATAGCCGCCACTTCTGCAAAATCGAATCCCTTTTCCAGATTATCAGGAAGGGGATTTTCAATATATTGGCTTAAGCCTGCAAGATTGAGGATGGCATTTAATCCATTTCGCCCCATCACTTCCTCAAGGGCTCGAATCATGATCAGACCGAATTTATTAGGATAAGCTAAACCGCTTTTTTGAATAGGACTCATACAAACTCCGCTAGATCAGTTTTGCCAGGTCTTCCGCAGCACGACGCATATCGAGGAAGATCAAACCGAGCTTGGCCTGTTCCCTCGCCAACGCGGTGAGAACGGCTTCTTGTCCAACCGACATGAGGACAACGTAACCCTTCACACCTTTGATATAAACTTGCTCGAGCGAACCACGACCCAACTCGGTAGCGATACGTTCGCCCAAGGAAAGCATGGCTGCCGACATAGCCGAGACCCGGTCTTCCTCCACCCCTTGTGGTAAAGCAGATGCAATGCTCAAACCGTCCACACTGACAACCGCGGAGGCTTCAATATCGGGAGAAGATGCCTGTAATTCACGTAGGCGATCTACCATCTGTTGTGTACGAGATTTGGACAAGACTGCCCTCCTTGCATGAGATATATTCGATTCACAACCCAATCGAACGAATCTTTAAAATCTTTAAAAGGGTGATGCTATTTTAGAACACGCGGAGCATTGTGTCAAGCTAGCCGGTCCCAACGCCCTGCACACATCTTAACAGAACCGTAAGGGATATTCTGTATATATGTCTCCTCATATTTAACCCAAGTTGCTACCTACCAAAGGAAGTTGATGCTGCAAGCGAGCACAAAAAGTGCAACCTTGATTTCAAAACCCTTGGCAGTGACAGCATGAATGGATTTTGGTAATAAGCGTTCAATGAGACTTCCAGTAGTTTCAATGATTTTTCGAACACAGGCTTGAAAGAAGGTCATGTATGCAGGCACGGGACGGAGCGAGTTCTTTTTTCGCAGGGGAAGCAGTTCAATACCGGCCTCGCGCATCACATCTTCAATGGTGTAATCGTTGTACGCCTTATCACCTGTGACAAACGAACCTTGCGGAAGATCGAAGTTATACAAACCAAGGGCACTTGTGTCGCTAAAGGCTCCCGGTTCGAGAAAGAATTCCACGGGCTCACCATGTTCGGTCACCAGAATATGGATGCGCAAACCGTAAAAGTAGCGTTTTTTACTGGCAATATAGCCGCGAAAGTCTGCGCTTTGGTAAATCTTCGAGCGTTGGATGCGATAGTTGTCGCAAACCGCAATCGGATAGCTGTCAATGACATAGACCGATTTCTCGTTCAGCTCCTTCCACGTTTCGCCCAAACGAAGAAACAAGGTCAAAAACAGGTCGGCAATCCGATGTAATCTGCGATTGAAGCGGCTACGACTGAGCATGTTTGGAATGTAATGGTATTCGTACAAATATTGACTAGCCAAACAGAAGTTGCCTTTGAAGTATAGCATCGCCACAATCGCCGTGGTCATCACTTCCGCATCACTCATTTGGCATTGACGATCTTCGTAGTGATGCAAGGACTTGAGCATGTCTGCGCACAGGCAGAATACTACTATAATTTGTGTGTCCATGAGGTTCTCCAGTTGTTGGTTGGGATACCTCAACTGTATTGAATCTCATGGACTTTTGTCAACCTTCATCCCAAGGTAGCAACTTGGGTTAATTAGGACGCGGT
>JAKAMM010000271.1 GCA_021812905.1 Chloroflexota bacterium
GTACCGCTGGCGCTGAGTGTGATATTACCGCGCCGCACTACGGCAGTCTGCATGACCGGTTGGGCTGCTGCTGCGGCTTGTTGCGCGGGACTCAGGACCAGTCCATAATATGCCAGTCCGCCGATGGCTGCCAGTATGAGGCTCCCGGGTATGATGACCAGCCATCTTTTCCTTGGGTCTTTGAGAAGCACTGGGATTTCTTTTATTTTTGAAAGAAGAGTTGCAAACATTTCAGAGAGTCTGGCTGGGAGTGTCATAAGGATTCCTTCTGATTGAATTTATTCTTGCGTGAGTTTATCAGCCAGGAGTGAAGAAACAGTTAAAATAATGTGTAGACTATATGTAGAATTTCCCCCAGTTGCAAAAATAATCCTTCGTTTCTTTGAGAAAAGCAGGGAAGTGGATAAGAAATTGGCTCACATCTTTGCAAGGGGCGCTTCGGTGCAGGTAAGTACGCTGCTTGCAACGACGACACATAACTTAGCCTATCAAGTAGCCGCTCCCCAAGGCAGAAGCGGCAAGATGTCCAAGCGGTTACGGACTATAATGAAATCCCAGGTTATAAAGAGAGGATCAGCGATGAAAATTGGACTGCAAGTTCCGAGCTTTACCTTCCCAGACGGCCCGGCCAAGCTGGGTAGCAAACTGTCAGAAATTGCGCGCACAGCCGACGATGCAGGCTTTGCCAGCCTGTGGGTAATGGATCACTTCTTTCAAATCGGCCGCTGGCTGGGTCCCGCCGAAAATGAAATGCTGGAAGGCTACAGTACGCTTTCGTATCTCGCAGGTTTTACGAAAAAGATAAAGTTGGGCACACTGGTAACTGGCGTGGTCTACCGTTATCCCGGTATTCTGGTCAAAACCGTCACAACGTTGGATGTGCTCTCCGGCGGCCGCGCCTATATGGGAATCGGTGCGGCATGGAACGAAGAAGAAACCACCGGCTTGGGGATTCCGTTCCCGCCGGTGGCAGAGCGCTTTGAGCGGCTGGAGGAAACGCTTCAGATCGCCAAACAAATGTGGTCGGCGGACGAAGGAAAATTCACCGGCAAATATTATCAGCTCGGAAGAATGTTGAACAGTCCGCAATCCATTTCAAAGCCTCATCCTCCCATCCTGATCGGCGGTATGGGCGAGAAGAAAACGCTGCAACTGGTGGCGAAATACGCGGATGCTTGTAACCTGTTTGCGGGCATGGGTGTCGATGCACTTCGCGGTAAATTGGATGTATTAAAAAAACATTGTGAGGCTGTTAGGCGGGATTACGCTGAGATAGAGAAGACTACCTTGGACACCGTCTATCTCGCACCGGACCATATGAGTTCTGCTGAGGTCATAGAAAAGTGCCGCGCCTGGGCGGGCATTGGTATCCAGCATGCAATATTCAACATGCCTAATGTTTACGACATCATACCACTTGAAGTTTTTGGGCGCGAGATCATTCCGGCCGTGGCGGCCTGGTAGCAAGTAAATATCAGAGTACAGTGATAGGCTTGGTCTAAAAAGATGAGAGCCCACTTTGTTTGGTGGACTCTCATCAAGACAAACTCTCGTTGCACCGTAAGTTTATCCATCAGCGGAGAGGGCGGGATTTGAACCCGCGAACCCTTGCAGGTTACACGCTTTCCAAGCGTGCGCGCTAAGCCAGACTACGCGACCTCTCCAGTAAGGCGGGCGAATTATACCAGAAATTTTTTGCCGGAAAATTTCCGGCGGCATGCGTTTTATCGCTTCTTTGCCGCCTCAATCTGAACATTGCGCGGCTCCAACATTCCCCAGCGACTTGCTCCCAGATACAAAATATCCAGGATCAAATCGATATATCCAATGCCCTCGGCTTGGGCCTGCAAACACAAATCGCTGTAATCGGGCGTCAGTCCTGGCAGAGTATTAATCTCTATCAAGCGCGGATTCCCTTCGGCATCCAGGCGGATGTCAGTACGGGAAATATCCAATGCGCCGAGCAAAACATGTGCACGCCAGGCAAGGTAGTGAAGCTTTTTTTCAAGCTCAGGTTCCATCTCTGCCGGACAAAAATAACCCGGTGCGCCGTCTTCCCCCACAGCCTTCGATTTGGATGCATTGCTATAAACGCCAGGAGTCACAGATCGGCTGCTATCCAACTCAAGAATGGGGAAGTGGTGGATGCCATCCTTCTCATACCATTCAGGGTGGCGGCTGTATAACCTGGCGTCTGGGCGGCCCATGACGCCAACCGTAAATTCGCGTCCCGGTAGGAATGTTTCAACCAAGGCTGGCTGTTGATATGTGTGGATCACCCAACAGACTCGCTCGCGTAATTCCTTTTCATCTTTGACGATGGCCTTTAGATCCACTCCCATGCCTGTTCCCTCGCGGGCTGGTTTAACGAAGAGCGGGAATTTCAGTTCGGGCCGGAGCGCCTCATCGCCAATGTAAAACTCCTGAAACGGCGCGACCGGCAAACGTCTATCACGCCAGATGCGTTTGGTCAGGGTTTTGTCGAGCGAAATGGCATTGGTCAGCACACGCGAACCTGTGTATGGAATCTGCATCATTTCCAGCAGGGCGGGTATTTGGGCCTCGCGGGCATCGCCGCCGAGTCCTTCAGCGATATTGAAGCAAATATCGGGCTTGAATTCCCGAAGAGTCAAGGGAAGTGTGGCATCGGCCATCAGAAAAGTCGTCTCATGACCGTCGCTCTCGATTGCCGAGCGAATATGATGGATGGTTTCAATATGGTCGAAGTCAGCGAATGCGTCTGGCGGTACGCCTTCCGGCTTGGGTTGGCTTTCATTTTTGATGTTGGCCAGCACGGCTACTTTCCAATATCGTTTCATGCGACGACTGGGAGGCTGGTCGCTGTCCGACTCCTTGGGTGTGTTCATCGGTTCTCCTTGTTTGAATGAAAATTTCAAAGTTTAGTATATAACAATACCCCCACATTTCAAGAGGCAGGTTAGATTATTCTTAGGCAATCCTTCTTGTGATCGTTATACTCAGAAATGATATTTGTAACTAGACAAGTGTGTTGCTTTCAGGTATGATTGCGGCGATTGTAACCAATTTCACTACGCCCGGATAAGGCCCTTATCCGGGTTCTTGTACGTAAATGAAATTACGTCATTGCGAAGCAATGGCAAATCCCTGGAGGCGAACGATATGACGGATTTGATCAAGCAGATCACCGGTGATTTGCTGAAACAGATTGATGGCTTTACACCCGAATTCAGGATCAGTGATGTTGGCACTGTGCTGGAATCTGGTGATGGTATTGCGCGTGTGCAAGGGCTGGCAACTGTGCGATCACAGGAACTGGTACAGTTCTCAAATGGGGTGATAGGCACGGCCTTCAACCTGGAAAAGGACAGCGTGGGCGTAATCGTGATGGGTGATTATGCTGGCATTATCGAAGGCATGACGGTTCGCGCGACGGGTCGCATTGCTTCTGTGCCTGTCGGCGACGCCATGATCGGACGCGTGGTCAACGCGCTGGGTGAACCGATTGATGGAAAAGGCGCGATTGCAACGACCGGCTTTCGTGCGATCGAGCGCATTGCACCCGGTGTGGTTCAACGTCAGGATGTGGATACCCCGGTTCAGACCGGTATCAAGTCCATTGACGCCATGATCCCGGTTGGACGCGGCCAGCGTGAACTCATCATCGGCGACCGCCAAACCGGCAAGACTGCCATTGCGATCGATACGATCATCAATCAAAAA
>JAKAMM010000272.1 GCA_021812905.1 Chloroflexota bacterium
TGTCCACTCATGAGACAACGGGGCGAACTGGTATTGATTATAAAATCCGATCCAATGAACGAAGCAGCTAATGCAACCTTTGCCTTATCACTCAATGGTAATAAAAGAAACGCTGCAAGTCATTCCTGCGCAGGAAAATATTTTTCTAGAAATTGAACCGGGGAAAGCACGAGCATATTGTGGTAGATGAGAGGTTTGTAATGCCGCAGGTTGCCAGTTACCAGTACATTTGCGTTGGATGTAATAAACACTTCCGCAAACATAATATCGTCAGGGTCGGAATATCCTTCCGTGGACAGTGGTTCAGCAGCCACATATTTTCCAGAAAGTTCGATATGATCAATTGTAGCAACCACCCTGGAAGGATGGATGTGCAATTCCGGGCGTGACAAAACCTCCTCATATTCTCCCAGGATGCGATCATCGTATGCAATCTGAATGTGGTTGCCAATAATCAGATCAAGTATTTTTCCTGGCGAACCATTTGGATTAAGCAGGCCACTCACAAGAACGTTTGTATCCAATACTACGACCAACATTAGCGCTTCCGGTCCGAGCGGGTCTTTTTGATGAGCGCATTGATGTCTTTGTTAGTCATTTTGTCGAGGCCAACCCGGCGTGCCTGACTGCGGATTGCGCGAACAGCCATTTGCGCTCGCAAGCGGGATACCATCAAGAGAATATCCTGGACATCCTCTCCTTCGGCCAGGTTAATCATCACCGCGAAAGGCTTGCCTCCCACCGTCACCACCAAGTCGCCTTCATTCTCCAATTTTTTGCGCAAAGCAGAAGGCTCATTGCGCAAAGCACGATAGGGAACGAATTGCATGGTTACTCCTTTTGTAGCATATTTTGCTACAATATTTTACCCTTCATCCAAGGTCAAGTCAATCTTTCTTTAATGTTTTTCATTTTCTTGGGAATATTATTAAAGTCGAGAGAAGTGTCTTGTCTCGGCTACATGGTTCATCCACACGGATTTGAGGGATAAAAAGAGTATCATGCTGCTTAACCTTCGTTATAAAACGTACTGGGAGCAGCATGATCGGCAAGATTCTTCTCTGGGTTGAAAAGCATATCAAGCTATGGTCAAAACCCGCAATTCCGGTCTTGATCTCTGGTCTCTTCACGGACCTCGCTCGTAGCCGTACCGACCTGATCCTGGAGAATGCTCTACTGCGCCACCAGGTCATTGTTTTAAATCGATAGATCAAACGACCCCAACTTACAAAACAAGATCGTTTGCTATTCGTGCTTCTTGCCCGATTTACCCAATTCTGGAAGCAATCCATTCATATTGTTCAACCGGATACACTTCACCTCAAGCGAATGGGGTATGTGAGCGGTTCATGGGCAGCCTGCACCGGGAATGTTTGGATCATACTCTGATTCATCATGGTCAACATTCACAACGGGTGGTGAATGAATACATCGTGTATTTCAATCAAGAGCGTCCGCATCAAGGTAATCACCACAGGCCTTGACATGTCCACCCAGATGAAGCTCTCTGTGTCAGTCGTCGAGGATCGACAGATCGAGTTGGCGAATGCGCACGGGATCGGCGATCACATCAATTTCTGCAATTCTCCTGCCCATAATCTTAAAAGTCATTACCAGGAGCAATCGTCCGCGCGGTGCCACAACGACTCCCACTCCTCCGTTCACGAGCGCCAGTTGTGCAAACCGAGCGCGACGTGACTCGGCGAATGCTTGCTTTGCCACGGTTGCCGCACCACGGGCCTCCGGAGCCGCGCCGGGTTTCACAGCCAAGCGGTCGGCTCGAACGACCACCTCGGGGTCAAGCAACGCGAGAAGCGCCTCGAAGTCGCCCTCGCGCGAGGCAGCCAGGAAGGCATCAACGACTTCCCGCTTGCGGGCGAAATCCGCCCCGCGAGCCATATCCGCTCCATGTACCCGGCGGCGTGCACGGCTCGCGAGCTGCCTTGCCGCGGTTGGAGAGCGTCCCACAATGAGGGCGATCTCGTCAAACGGTACAGCAAACATGTCATGCAACACGAACGCGAGCCGTTCGGCGGGCGTCAGCGTATCGAGGACCACGAGCAGGGCGATGCCAACCGAGTCGGCTAGTGAAGCTTCAGTAGCGGGGTTAGCCCAGGCATCTTGAATAGCGATCTGCTCATCTATGTCTATGTCAAGGGAAGTATCGCAATGTGCCTTACGGGCGCGCAGCATGTCGAGGCACATCCGTGCCACGACCACCGTTAGCCACCCTCGCAGGTTCTCAATGCTATTGGAGTCAGAGCCGCTCAGGCGCAACCAAGCTTCCTGGATAGCATCCTCCGCCTCGTCCAGTGATCCAAGCATCCGGTAGGCGACGGCTCTGAGATGGGCGCGCTCGGCTTCGAATCGTTCTGCCAGTTGTTCGGCCTCGTTTCCGGTCACATTCATTGTCTGTATTCCGTCATTATAGTAGACGATTGAAACCCGGCCAATGTGACGGAAGTCCTGTATCGGCTGCCGAATTTCAATGACAATTCCCCGCCGGGTCTGGGGACGATGTCATCATATGGCTTGGCAAGGAGTTAAATCCGGTTTCAATTTTTGTTCTTGAATCTCACAACAAATCAAAGGAGTTAGTATCGATGGATGTTTTTTACGCGCTATTGCTCGTGCTTCACATCTTTGGCGGAATTTTCTGGGCAGGTGGGTCAGCCGTGTTCGTCTATTTCGTTTCCCCTGCAGTTGCTCGGACCGCGCCCGAAAGCAGCAAGTTTGTGGCAAATCTAACGGACAAACAAAAATTGTCCGTGTGGCTTTCGGCAGGTGCGGGAATCAATGTGTTGGCAGGATTGATTCTTTATTGGATTGATTCGCGAGGCTTGAGCGCGAGTTGGTTCAGCGCCGCGTATGGTTTGAGTCTCACCGTCGGCGCGGTCGCGGGACTCGCCGCTTTCGTCATCGGAATCGCGTTTACGCGGCCGCGTGCCGAACGCGCCGGCGCGCTGGGCAAAGAAATTCAGATGGGCGGCAAACCACCAACGCCTGAACAAATGGCAGAGATGAAAAAGTTGGGCAGCGAATTATCATTCTACGGTCAACTCGCCGTCATCCTGCTCGCCATTGCGATTCTCGGGATGGTACTCGCTCATCCGCTTGGGTTTTGAATGCCTGGGACAAGTTGCCAAATTGTGCATCCGTGACAAATTTGGCAACTTGCCTTACATTGACCACCAATGGCAATTTTGTCGGTCGGACTTTAACGCTCCGCGCTGCGTGTGCACTCCGCGCGCACCCAATGATTTGTGTTGATCTGCTGGCGGGCAGACTGAGGTTCGGCCTGGGAGCGGATTCCTGTCCTGGCTATTTGCTTCATCTGACGAATATTATGGGATATTGACATTACTGCAATAGGAGTGTGGGGGAGCTCATGCGTTAAAATAAAACGAACCCGCTACTCAAATTGAGTAGCGGGTTCGTACTTCTGCGATCCCGACGGGATTCGGACCCGCGATCTCGGCCTTGACAGGGCCGCATGTTAGCCGCTACACCACGGGATCAGTTGTGTTGTGAGCGGGCGAAAGTTTATCACAGGCAAATTAGGGTGTCAAGCAAAGGCTACGCAAATGTTACCGCAACTTGAAAAGTGAACCGATAACACTTCAAAAGTGAACTGTATCCAGCTCAAAAGTGAACACCTGGGAAAAGGAACAAAACTTGAAAAGTG
>JAKAMM010000273.1 GCA_021812905.1 Chloroflexota bacterium
TGTGTAATCTGTGGATTTGTTTTTGAATTATTTCGTCTTATAACCAAATCGTTTCAAGGCGCTTTCGTTGTTGCGCCAATCTTTTTCCACCTTCACGCGCAACTCCAGAAAAGCTTTTCGTCCGCCCATGGATTCGATCTCTTCGCGCGCTTTCGTGCCGATCTTTTTCAACATCCGTCCGCCCTCGCCGATCACGATTCCCTTTTGAGAATCGCGCTCGACGAACAACGTGGCGGAAATATAAGCCACACCGTTCTCGCGTTCGCTGAACTCATCCACCCGCACGGCGATACCATGCGGAACTTCGTCACGCAGTTTGAGCAGCGCCGCCTCGCGGATCAAGTCCGCCGCGATTTCCTTTTCGTACAAATCCGTAACCTGATCCTCTTCATATTCCGGCGGGCAGACAGGCAGACGGGCGATGAGATAATCCATTAGATCGGCCAGACCATCGCCGCGCCCGGCGGAAATAGGGATGGTCTTCGCTTCTTTCCGGACCAAGGCTTGATACGCTTCGAGGCGCGCAGTCAAAGCCTCAGCCGCGACCAGGTCAATTTTGTTGGCGGCCAGCACAAGCGGAGTCCGACGCGTGAATTTGTTGAGGAGCGTTGCGATGCGGGCATCATCCTCGGTTGGCGCGCTGGATACGTCAAATAAAAAGATGATCACGTCCACGCCGTCCATGGCTTCCTCGGCTTCTGTGTTGAGAATCTCGCCGAGCTTGTGGCGCGGATTGTGGATGCCGGGCGTGTCCACAAAAATAAGTTGGGCGTCTTTGCGTGTCAAAATGCCAAGCTGACGGCGGCGCGTGGTTTGCGGGCGCGGCGAGACAGCCGCGATCTTTTGTCCAAGCAAGGCGTTGACCAGCGTGGACTTGCCCACGTTTGGACGTCCGATGATGGCAATAAAGCCGGAGCGAAAATTTTCAGTCATTTGATTTTTGTAGATTCCAATTTGCGACAGCCAGGCTTGAGACGATGAGCACTGCACCGGCAATTACCTGCCATGTGATCTGTTCATGCAGAAAAAGTACGCCGAGGATCACGCCGCCGAGCGGGAAGATGTAAGTGACCATCGTTGTGCGGGTCGGCCCGATCTCATGGATCAAATAATAATTCAAAATGAAGGCAAAACCGGAGCCGAGCACGCCGAGCCATAACAGCGCGATCCATGTGATGGGCAGCTGCGGGATTTTGATGGGTTGCTCGATGGTGAAGGCCGCCAACCACATCACAGCTGTGGATGATACCAGCGGCCCGCCGCCGCGAATGAGGCCGGAAGCTGCCTGTGTGCTTTTGCGAGCATACACTGAACTGCTTGCATAAAACATGCATGCGATTACGACCGCGACTTGTCCGAGAATGGGGCCGATCGATGAACCGATATCCTTGCTCATCAGCACCACCACACCTGCGAAGCCCATCAATAACCCGATGACTTTTGGCCAGGTCATTTTGTCGTCGTGGAGCAGATAATGTGCGATGACGATGGTAAATAATGGCACGGTCGAATCGAGGATGGCAGCGATGCCTGAGTCGATGGCCTGTTCGCCCCACGAAATCAGGAAGAAGGGTATCGCCACATTGCTGATGCCGAGGATGAGGAACGGCAGCCAGGTTTTGAAGTCGCGTGGCACCTGGACTCTTTGAATAAGAATGATGATGACGCTGAATAAAAGTCCGAATAGCACGCGGAAGGCCACCAGTGTGATTGGGGTGACTTCCTGCACGGCGATCTTGATCCATAAAAAGGAAGAACTCCAAATTGCGCCGAGCAGAATAAAGACGGACCAGTGTTTCGGTTTCATATTTCTCCAGAGGAATGGGGGGAGTTTATCATATAAGACTTGCACAAAATAAAAAAGCCGTCCGTGAATTCACGCGAATTTTCACTCATTTGAAAACAACTTGCGTAAATCCTTGCATAAAGGAAAAGCACGAGAGTTCTAGATTGCGCCTTCCAGTTTCAATAACCATTCTTTTGTTTTGATTCCGCCTTTGCCGCCGTAACCGTGGAGTTTGCCATCCGTGCCGACGACGCGGTGGCAGGGGATTACCAGCGGCATTGGGTTGGTTGCATTGGCGCGGCCAACTGCGCGAAACGCGAGCGGATGTCCGATCTGCGCGGCGACATCCGCGTAGGTGCGGGTCTGGCCGTAAGGGATGGAAAAGACAACTCGAAGCGCGTCCCGCTGAAAGCATTGCCCTGAGCTTGTCGAAGGGTCAGAGCAAAGAACCGACCAATCAATCGTGAGATCAAAGTCGCGGCATTTGCCATCCAAATATTCCTTGATCTGACGCACGATTTTATCCACGCGTTGCGCTTCATAGCGGACCTCGAGCCTGGTCTGCTTGTAAACAGTTTTTTCAAACTGAGTGCGTGTGACTCCGTACTCAACGCTGACGAGGCCGCGCTCCGACACTGCCGCCCATACTTCTTCGAGCGGAGTGGACTTGATGCTTCCAATGAAGATGGGATGTTTATCCATAGTTCTTATTGTGTCATTGCGAGACAGTGTTCTTCTGTCGAAACAATCTCAATATTGCCTATTGGAGATCGCTTTGCACACTTGCCCTGCGTGCAAGTGCAGGGAAAAGCGCTCGCACGTGTGCCTGCGGCTCAGTGCAGGCAATGACATGGCTAATAGTTGCTTACGAAATCAATTAGTCCCTGTTCACGGGCGCGGTAATCGCAGAAGCGGAAGATGAACGTGGACGCAACGCCGAAGATCAGCGTCAGGCCGAGCAGGATTCCGAGCAATTGCAGGTTGCTGAATTGCGCCAGGGTGGGAAAGGCCTGCGCTACGTTACCGGCCAAGGACCGGCGCATCAATTCGAGCCAGTAGGTGATCGGGATCGCAAACCCAATGGGTCTCAACCAGACCGGCAATACATCCAACGGGAAGATTGCGCCGCTAAACAAATACAGTGCGCCCGCTACCGCTTCGCCGATCAGGAAGAAGTGATGTGCGATCAGCAGCGTGATACTGGCGAGGATTAGTCCCATCATGGCGAGCATGGCAATTCCGATGAAGAGCGAGACAAAAAACAGCGGCCAATTCACGGTTGCAAGGTTAAGTGGGACGTGCAGGAAGAGTACGCCAAACGCGATGGTAATGACAACTGCTATCGTGCCGGTCGCGAAGCGTGCCACGCCGCGACCCAGCCAGTAAGCCGGGATTCGTATGGGCGCGATGTACATATATTTGAGAGTCTTGTAATGCTCGCGGTCGTCGATCACAGCCCATGAAATTCCGGACATGACTGCGCCAACGTAGATGTAAAAGGCGTTCCCGAAATATATGTATGGGAAGATAGGCGTGTTGAAGTTGCCCTTCGTGATGATGCTGTACATCACGACTAGGATGCCTGCCGAAGCGAGCGGCTTGACAATGGAATAGACCGCGAACAGGAACGGATCGGTCCAGTTGGATTCGATCTGCCAGCCGAGCCAGGTCGCCATCCAAAATGATCGCAAAGATTCTGAACTATTCAATACAGATGATTTTCGCATTTCTATCTCCGGCTCTCTGTCAGGCGGCCTTCGCGGATTGCAAGACGTTCCATGTGTCCGAGCAATGCTCTGGCTCCGAAAAGAAAAGTTATGCAAAGCCCAAGAAGTATCTCAAGTTCAAGGCTGACATTTAGAAAGCCAAGTGTCGCACCTGATTGAAAGA
>JAKAMM010000274.1 GCA_021812905.1 Chloroflexota bacterium
CACGCCGACTGCCGCCTGGAGCACGGCGCAAGTATTAAAGATCCCGATGGAATATCTGCGCTCACACCGTTGGAATTGGGCAATGGCCCTTGCGGCGGGCGGGATGCCAAGTTCACATTCGGCCTTGATGGTCGGCGCGACTCAAGCCATTGGTTTGTATCAGGGTTTCGATAGTCCACTTTTCGCGCTGGGCGTGGCACTGACGATGATCGTTACGTACGACGCGGCAGGTGTCCGCCGTCAAGCTGGTAAACATGCCGAAAGAATCAACATGCTCTTTGAAGAATTGATGCATGGTCAGATGCCCGACGAAAAAGAATTGCGCGAGGTGCTGGGCCACACACCGCTGGAAGTGACCGGCGGGATTTTGCTGGGCATTGCAGTGGCAACCTTATTGTGGACAATTTGGAAATAAACATAACTTATCCTGCACTTAAGGATTCATCCACGAATTACACGAATGTCTGAACCAGAAAGAAAAATAAGACGCCCAGTTCTTAGGCAATGAACCGGGTGTCTTCGTGTGAATTAGTTAAATTCGTGGATGATTCTTTACATGTCAAGGCTATAGATTAATTTCGGGGGTAACCATGTTTTACCTCTTGCGGGACCTTCGAGCGGCCCGCCGTTTAATTAGATCTTTTCAGCCTCGAGCGCACCGCGTTTACGATCGTCGCTAATTCAGACACGCGCAAAGCAAACATCATCGCCGCGTAAACTAGCCCGCCCGCGGCGATCCCAACGGGAGCAATGATCCAGATGGAAACTCCGGGTGTGAACTGTAACCAAACCAATAAAACCGCGCTCATTGCGAATGTTCCCAACATCGCTTGAACTAACCCGCGCCAAATATTCGCACCGTCCAAGCCTTTTAATTGGCGGCGCATCAAAATGATCAGGGCCGTCATCTCCAGCGCGGTGGCGAAGGAATTTGCAAGCGCCAGCCCGCCGTGAGGCATCCAGCCGAGTTTGGTGAAGAGGGCCGAAAAAGCAAAACTGAAGATCACATTCAGTGTCATCGCCGCCGCGCCGACAAAGACCGGCGTCTTTGTATCATGCAAAGCATAGAAGGCACGTGAGAGAATCTCGACTACGTTGTGACCGATCAACCCGGCCGCGTACCAGAGCAAGGCCCATGCCACCAGATCGGTGGAATGTGTGTCAAAACTTCCATGTTGAAAGAGCAAAGCGATCAATGGCTGACGGAGGATAATCAGCCCAAGCGAGGCGGGAAGCGAGAGAAACAGCGCCCCGCGCAAGGTCGCCGCGAGAGACGTTCTCATTTCACCTTTTTCGCCGCGCGCGGCCTGCGCGGAAAACGTCGGAAGCGCCGCGATGGCAATCGCCTGTGCGATCACGACTTGCGGCATAGTCATCACCTGCCATGCATATTTGATGGCGGCCAGCGATCCTTCGCTCAAGCCGGTGGCGATGATGACGTTGACCACAAAGTTGAGTTGCACAACGGCCACGCCCAATAAACGCGGCCCCATCAATCGTCCGACTTCGCGCACGGAAGCATTATCCAGACCGAGGGTGGGGAGGTAGGCGCGTGATGGCAGCTTAATTAAATCTGGAATTTGAACGCCGAGATGAAACGCGGCGCCCAAGGCCGCGCCCCAGGCCAATCCATAAACACCCATGGATGGAACGAGGAAGATCAATCCAAAGATCATTCCAATCCAGTACATGCTTGGCGCGAGGGCAGGCAGCAAAAAGCGTTGATGCGCGTTAAGAATGCCCATTGTCAGGCCGCTGATGCCGAAGATGGCCGGTGTAATTAATAGAATTCTCAATAGTGAGGCGGCCAGCGCTTGTTCGTCTGCGGAGAAATCCGGCGCGAGGATATAACGAATGATCTGTGGCGCGAACATTGCCGAGATGATACTCAGCACACTCAAGATGACCAGAATGAGATTGGCGATGGATGATGCTAATTTCCAGGCAGAGGCGCGCTCGTCTTTTGCAAGCAGGCCCGTAAAAGTCGGAATAAATGCAGATGCCAGCGCGCCGCCTGCCACCAGGCTGAAGATCAAATCTGGATAAGTTGATGCGGCATAAAATGCGTCGATGGCCTTATCGGTGCCAAAGGCACGCGAGATCAATATCTGGCGGACAAGGCCGATGATGTTGCTTAGTGCAAAAGCCAGCATGATTGTCCCGGCGGCGCGGGCGATCTGACGATTAGCAGAGTTTGGGGTTTGAGTTTCTTCCATGGGACGGCGGGGATTATACCGTACTGCCTTTCAATCGAAGTATGTCGATTAGAACAGACATGCTATAATCGCGGCGAGGAGAAACCTGATGCTAAAAAAATTATTTGGCTCATTTTTGGCTCTTTGCTTTTTGCTTGCAGCCTGTCAGCCGCTGCCTAAAACTTCCGACCCATCTACGGTCGTTCCGCCGCCAGATAATTCTGAGCCGGTTACTCAAGCTCCTGCCGAGCCAGCCCCATTGACTCAAATTCCGATGCAGGTTGGTTATGGCGTGAGCGGCTCGTGGTTTGAATTGTACTTTACCGATCCGACCAATCCGCTGGGGAAGCAAATTGCAGGTGGGCCGGATGGTCCGCTTGTGGCGGCGATTGACGCGGCGCGCCTCAGCGTGGATATGGCGGCTTACAGTCTCAGCTTGAATAGCGTGCGTAACGCGTTGATCCGCGCTGATAAGCGCGGCCTGCAAGTGCGTGTTGTGATGGAAAGCGACAACATGGATCGTTCCGATCCGCAGGCTTTGAAAGATGCCGGCATTCCAATGCTTGGAGATCGCCGTCAGGGTTTGATGCACGATAAGTTTGTTGTGATCGACCGTTCTGAGGTCTGGATGGGTTCGATGAATTTCACGGACTCAGGCACATACAAAGACAACAATAATCTGATGCGCATTCGTTCGACACAGATCGCGCAAGATTACACCACTGAATTCAACGAAATGTTTGTGGATGATAAATTCGGCCTGGATGTGGTGGCCGCTACGCCGAATCCGCGCGTGACTTTGGATGGCACGCCGGTCGAAATCTATTTCTCGCCTGATGACCACGTGCAGAACGCCATCCTGCCGTTGATTCAAAATGCCCAATCGAGCATTTATTTCATGGCGTATTCCTTTACTACTGACCCGCTAGGCGAGGCGATCCGTCAGCAGGCCGCGGCGGGAGTCAAAGTTTCTGGTGTAATGGAGTCTGATCAGGTGGCGTCCAATGTCGGCACGGAGTTTGATCCGTTCAGGGTGGCGAAGCTGGATGTTCGCCTGGATGGAAATCCCGGCCAAATGCATCACAAAGTCATGATTATCGACGGCGGGATCGTGGTACTTGGTTCTTATAATTTCACTGCCAGCGCCGAGTCAACCAACGATGAGAACGTGCTCATCATTTACAATCCCCAGATTGCGGCCCAGTTTTTGCAGGAATTCCAGCGCGTCTACGCTGTAGCCCAACAATAACCGAATCCCAAGTTTTTATCACCCCTTTTTTGTCTGTACCAGGACAAGAAAGGGGTTTTTGTCATTTGTACGTAACCTTTGTGCGTTCTTGGCGACTACATGGGTGAAGTCAAATTAAAAGGAGAAGAGAAAGAAAATGAAAAAATCGTTTCGTTTGTTGTTCTTACCTATTGTTGTGCTTGCTGCACTGTCTTTGAATGCGTGCAGTGGCGTGC
>JAKAMM010000275.1 GCA_021812905.1 Chloroflexota bacterium
GGCGGCGAAGAATCGGGCGGCATCTCGTTCAAGGGACACATCCCCGAAGGCGACGGCCCGATCATGGGATTGTTATTGGTCGAAATGATCGCGGCATGGAAAAAGCCGCTGGGTGAATTGGTCAATGATTTGCTTGAAGAAGTCGGCCCTGCGTTTTACGAGCGCGTGGACTTGCGATTGAGTCGTCCCGTTGCCAAAGCGGAAATGACGGAATTTCTCACCAAGCAAGCGCCGGACGAAATCGGTGGGCAAAAAGTGGATGAAGTCAGCCAGCGCGACGGCGTGAAATATATTATGGCCGATGATTCATGGCTGTTGATTCGTCCATCGGGAACGGAACCAGTTTTACGAGTGTATGTTGAAGGAAGAACACAGGAAATGGTTAAATCGTTAATGGGCTATGGAAAGAAAATCGCAGAGAGCGTGGTGTAAAGTTATGCTCGTTTTAATCTTGCACTGCTTAATGGGCTGAATAATTTAGGCGATTTTCCCATGGTCAGTTATACGGATACTCGCCGTATATATCCGAGCCAGAACGTACAGAAAGGAGACCACGATGAAAAACGAGCAGGCGGCACCTGGGACGAAAGGTGTTACGGTGAAGCTGCTGGCAGCGCTTGACCTTGGCCCTGAAATCGAGGGCATGGCAGGGCGCCAACTTCGAATGCGAATGGTGACCATCGAACCTGGAGGCGTCTTCGGCCCGATTCACGACCACAAGGACAGGCCGGGCATGGTCTACATACTGCAAGGAACGATCACTGACCATCGAGATGGAGTCGCTGCAGACTATGGGCCGGGAGTGGGCTGGCCCGAGGACAAGAACACCATGCACTGGCTTGAGAATAGAGGAACGACGCCGGCGGTGGAGATCTCAGTTGATATAGTCAGGCAACAGTAAGCTCAGGCCCGACATTTGTCCCGGTCACCGCCCAACACAGCGGCACTCCGTACTCGCTGCGCGCGTCGGAGCGAGCGGCTGGACGTTGGGAACTGCCGCTTCGTGGAACGCCCTTCGGGCAGTCAAGCATTTCGCAAAGCGCGGCCTCGAGTTTTTCTGTATGAGGCGCGCGTTGAAGGTTCAATTCCTTTTCGCCCCATAAAATCAATGAGTATGCTTGAAGGGACAATCGAGCAAAATCCATGCAACATAAACTCGAGTTTACTGTTCAAATTCAACGCCCAGTCTCTGTGGTCTACGCTCATCTTGCCCAGCCAAGAAACTTCATCGGTCTTCAACCTTTGCTCAGTTCCATCTCATCCGTCGAGGAATTCTCTATCAACAACAAACGCGGCTGCAAATATGAAACGGTAGAGGATTTTCGGGTAGGCTCAATACCCGTGTTCCACAATCGCATCCACGTTCAAACCGTGTTGACCGAACCTGACCAGCAAATCGATTCGATTGTTTACAGCAAGCCTACTGATTTTTGTAAAAAGAGAGTCACAAAATATGCCATAATAGTGGCATGAGGAGAAAAGGAACCAACCAACAACTGAGAATTGTGCGTAATCAAGGACTGGCTCTGCTTGAAAAAGGAAAGAAACCAAAAGAAGTTGCAGAAATACTCAAGGTCACACCTCGTTGTGTGTATCGGTGGCGTCAAGAGAGCGAGAAGCCAAAGCGGAACAAGGCAAGTCGCCCCCTCGGACGCCCAAGAAAACTAACTGAGAAGCAGGTCCAAAGACTTGAAAAGGCATTGGATCGAGGCGCATTCGCTTTTGGGTATGCGGGCGATTACTGGACACTCGATAGAATTGCCCAAGTCATCTGGCAATTGTTCAAGGTGCGCTATCATCCGAGTGCAGTCTGGTACGTGATGGATCGGATGGGCTGGAGCAGCCAGCGTCCACAACGTCGCGCATTTCAAAGGAACGAAGAAGCGATTGAGAAGTGGAAGAAAGAAGTTCTACCAGAGATAAAAAAAGACTCGTGAAATGAACGCCACACTGGGTCTTGAAGATGAAGCAGGCTTCACTATGGTATCGCCGCTCAAACGCACGTGGTCGCGGCGAGGACAAACCCCCATTCATCGCACCAGCATTGATCATCATGAGCACCTCAATCTCTTGGGCGTTCTACTGGTTTCGCCAAAAGGAAAGAAAATTCGTTTGAGCATAAAATCTTCTTGGCACAGCCTAAAAGGTGAAGATGTGATTGCTTTCTTGAAACAGATACTTCGCTTGGTGCAAGGTCATATTGTATTGGTTTGGGATCGGCATCCCATTCATAAGCGCAAAGCCGTGCAGGAGTTTATTCAATCGCAAAAACGTTTGATCGTTTTTGAATTTCCAGTGGCGGCTCCTGAACTCAATCCAGCCGAGTTTGTCTGGACGCAGGCTGTTGAATATGTCGCAGGAACTGCTCCACATGATCAATATGAATTACAGGCCAATGTTTTTGCTGCTATTTCGCGAACTCGAATTTCGCAAAAGCGTTTGTTCTCTTGCTTGTCTGGTTCCAAGCTGGACTGGCTCAATTAATGGACTTACTTTTTTCAAAAATCAGTAGTTCCTGCCTGCCAGCATTACCGGGCCAAACGGCGATCCAATCCCCAGCTTCAACACCAACAGCAGGTTCGCAGCCCATCAGCGCGGCAACGGCGACCTCGACTGTCACGTCATCGCCTGAACCCTCTTTAACGCCCACGCTTGCTCCGACTCCCACTTTCACGCCCATCCCAACGTTTACGCCAACGAGCGGTCCGGTGGTTGTTACCGGTACGCCCAACGCGGTTGTCAATCTTACCGTTGTTCCGGGCGAATCGGTCAGCCTCGACAAATTACCGGCGAATACGATTTATGAAGTTATCGTCATCAACAACCAATCCGGAACCCAGGTAGATATTTCCCTGCATTGCACAACCATTCATGGATTGCAGACGGTTCTTGAATATAATCACGTTAAGCATCTTATTATTCAAGCGCCGCAAGGGTACTATGTCTACGTGGCGTATGTTGGCGGCAAGATGTTATCTGGAGGCTTCTCGTTCCTAACTCAATCCAAAAGAAGCATCACGATCTACAGAGATAGAGTTGTAATCCAATAGTCAAAATATGGAGACGTATAAAATGAAACGCATCTTTTTCGTGGTTGCCATCCTGGCTTTTCTGTTGAGTGCCTGCGGCGCAAAAGCCACTCCCACGATTGACCCCGCCCAATTGCAGGCCTCGGCAGTCGCGGCGGCCAATACGATGGTTGCCCTGACGCAGGGGGCTGTCACGCCCACACCGATTCCAACGGACACACCAGAACCCAGCCCGACGCCGCTTCCGAGTCCGACTCCGGCGCCGCTGCCCACGCTTTCAGGCTTTCCAACGGCGATGAATCCCACCGTGTCTGTGCCAACGCTTGCGGCGGCTCCTACGAGTTCCGGGTCCACAAGCAGCACAGGCGATCCATGCAACGCGCCGCTGCCTCCCAACCCGGATGGGCCAAAGATCAAGACTGTTTTGATTGTGAACAATTCCGGCGCTCAAACCAACGGTTCCATTTATTTGAGCAAGACAAGTTTCGGACAATGCGGTTATCGCGGTTTCTCCTTGGGCAAAAGCAGTTCTGTCAGCTATACAGACTTGCCGCTTGGCTGTTATTCGTTGTATGCATGGATCAATGATCCCAAGAAACCGACGACGGTATCGGGCGGCGCGTG
>JAKAMM010000276.1 GCA_021812905.1 Chloroflexota bacterium
TGTTCGTCGCGCTCGGCGCCAGTCAGCATCAGGTTAACCAGTTTCTTGCCACCGTAAGGGGAAATCAAGTTAGCTTTCGACATTACTACTCCATAAAACCATAATTGCGGATGATTGCTCAAACGCAAGCCACAATTATAGCGCAGTTCTTTCAAAATTCAACGGCTGAATTTTAGGTTGTAATTTATTGGCTTGCGGCGCAATACAACGATTTAACTACTGCGGCCACGGAGGGGCTTAGATTTGGCATCCCACTAAGAATGTGACAAGCCTGCTGCGCCACAAATGGATCGGCCACAACGGATGGGGCCAGTTCCGTCAATTGGGATTTGTTGCCATTCAAGGCATAGGCCTGCAAGAAGGGCATCCACTCGATGGGATCAGATGGAGCAAACCCCAATCGCGTCGCTTCCTCTGCCAGGCGTGTGACTTCCTGCCAGTTGTTGGTCTGACGAGCATAAGCCGCCTTCTCGTAATAGTAGCACCAGCTCCGCGTCGGCTCGGACCCGAATCCGGGGTAGGGCGGAACGTGAAAGTCTGGCCCCGGAAGCACTCGCCCGGCTTCAGAATATGGCGCGATCTGCATAATGCGTTCGTCTTCATAAGGGGAGAATTCAAGTTGAGCGCCATCGATGACTTGCACACAGGATTGAGCGGTTGGCTGGGTTAATACCAGGATGTTTCGATAGTTCGGGTATGTCGTAATGCTGCGACGCTTTACGTAGGGCTGCTTCACACCGGTCAGCACTTTGGTTACGGTTGAGTGATCGAGCAGCGCAGCGTAAATACCCGGCTGGATATAGCGCGGACTTTGGCTCTCAGGATAGTAGATCAAGTTGGCAGGCCCCCATACAAAATAATCTTCCGCCGCCGCGCTGCCTGAATAATTAACGATCAGCGTGGTATTTTTTTCGATCTGCGGAATTCGCCAGGAAACCTGCCACCAGAAAGCGCTCATTGAATCCGCGCTGCGAGCGGCGGAAAGCCCGTTGGCAAAATGCGTGATCGAAGCCAGCCCAACCAGGATGGATATCAAAACCAATTGCAGGCGCTGACTTTTGAGGAGACCGATCAGCACGGCAAAGATCAAGACTGCGCCGAGCAAACCGATCAGGGTATAGCGCGAGGAATCCGGGAAAACCACGCTGCGGTTGACCATGGTGATTGGGAGCAATCCACTGAAGAGAATAACCAAGCCGGCCCAAAGGGATTCGCTGACCCGTGTATCGGAGTCCGCTTGAGCCTCGGGAATGAAGCGCAGAGCCAACAACGTCAGGGCGATGCAAAGCGCGGCCAATCCAAACCCGTACAGCATGTCCAACGGAGAAAGCGATGCAAGTGCCTGATAGACGGGCACGCCCCAAGCGAAAAGCAATACATTCAGCGCATCGTGCAACAAATTCGTGCTCCAGACCAGCGTGGTGTGCAATGGGCTGATAAACAACATGCCAAGTTGAAGATTCACATCCGTGGCTTTGCGCAGGCTTTGAAAGAAAAAGAAACGCCAGGTCAGGAATGAAATGGGCGCCAGCAAAAACGGCAGGATAAGCTGAACGGTTTTGAGCAGACGTTCCTTCCAACCTGTGGAACTACGACTCGCCAGAAGAAAAACAAACACAATTCGAATAACCTCAAAGCCAATATAGTATTCCATCTGGCTCAGATACGCAAAGCCAAAGAAAACCGAAAGGACGATCAGGCCCACCCGCCTGGATGTTTTTTGCGCCAGCACAGCCTGGACAGTCAGGGCGATGGAGAAGGTGGCAAAGAACAGCGCGGCAATATGCGACTGATAATCAATTGCATTCGGTTGGGAGAGAAAGCCGGGATAGACCGTAAAAAAAAGCGCAGTCAAAAGTGCAGTGCGTTTCTGTTTAGGCCAGACAGTCCGCAGCGTCCACCACACACACAGGCCGCTGAACAATCGAAAGAAATAAGCCGTAATGTTGTAGGGTAAAGGGTTTTGTCCAAACAGCATATATAGCGGGATCATCAAAAACGCGCGGCCGGGCCGGTCAATCGCAAAAAGGCTGTTGAAGACCTGCGGCCCCTTCGCCCCGGCGGAAAACATTTCATACCAGTCGTCGTTGAAATAACGAAAATGTCCGATAAACGGCAAATAGGCCGCTGCCGAGACCAATACAAGCAGAGAAATCGAAATAAAAAGGTCCGACTTTAAAAACGTTTTTATTTTTTCCATGACGCATCCTCGGAAGTCAGATGTATAAGGACTTTATTCTTGGAAGACTCTTTTGCCGCCAGAGCAAGACGCAATGCCTGGACCCCGTCATCCAGACTGCAGGCCGGTTCGGACTCGCCGCGCACGGTCTCGACAAAATGACGCGTTTGTGCCGCGAAAAGCTGGTTCCGTTCAAATCCGTCCGGCAGTTTGTACTGCTCGACGACAGCCGCCGGCGGATTGTCGTTCCACGTTCCAAACTCGGCTGGCATTTTGAAAAAGTGCAGAATGCCGTCGGCATCATCCCAGCGAAGCGTGCCTTGCGTGCCGACAATTTCGAGACGATGAATTGGCGGCCTTTGAACATAATTCAAATGCACGCTGCCGATCGCTCCATTGGAAAATTTCAGACCAATCTCGGCTATATCTTCAACATCAATTTCCAACGGCGAGACATGCCCATTGAACGACCACAAAGATTCAACATCGCCCAACAGGAATCGCAAATAATCGAGCGGATGAGTCACCGTGACGATCACGCCGCCGCCCAAGTCCGCGCGCGCGGCATAACTCTGGCGATAATCCTCCCACGGATGCCAATTTGGCAGATACTCGCCCCAATGCGCGTGAACAGTCAAAATCTTTCCGAGCGCGCCTTGTTGGATTAATTCGCGGGCTTTGTTGAGCGTGGGATGATAGCGAAATTGGAATCCGACCAGAATTTTGCTTCCGCTTTTTTGCGCAGCTTTTTGCAAAACGTCCAGCCGATCCAAGGAATTTGAAACGGGTTTTTCCAGCAAAACGTGACAACCCGCTTGCGCGGCGGGAATGGCTACATCAAGATGAAGCGAGGTCGGATTTGCCACGATCACCGCCTCGGGCTTGTGCTTTTTCAACGCCTCGGCTAGATCCGTTTCGACAGGATAACCTGCCAGTTCATCATCCGGCAAAGTAGCGCGATGAGAGCGGAGCAGGACGATATCCTTTTCGCCAAGAGCGATCAGGTTTCGAAAATGTCGGCGTCCAATCGAGCCGAGACCTGCGATAAGAGTCTTCATATGATCCTTATAAGTGTCTCGGAGTTTAGAGCGGGAGCCTACCAGTTTTTACTCTTATCCGTTCATAAACCAGTATGCGCCAAATATATTGATGGCAATACTGACCAGTACAAGGGCTATGAAATGCCAGGGAACTCTTTTGCCCAGTCCAACCGCCAGCATGGCCACTAACGGCACGAGAAAATCCAGGATATAACGATAGCCAAACTGAGCGGAACCTGTGTTGGAATAAAAACTGAGCATAATTATATTGAATAGAACGGCTGCCCAGGCACCCAGGATCCACCACTGTTTTGGATAGCGGCGAAACAGATACAACAAAGGGGGCGTTGTAAGAAATATACTCATGCCTGTCGTAGTTGGATCAATCGGCCATATTGCTCCTCTTGGGCTAGCCGGCCACGGAGCACCCCAG
>JAKAMM010000277.1 GCA_021812905.1 Chloroflexota bacterium
CCGATCTTCGAAAAAGAAAGATGTCCGCCCTGTAATTACTTTACAATGCAGTGATTGTAAGGAGCGGAACTACACCACCGAGAAGAACCGCCGTAACGATCCGAACCGGCTCGAGTTCAAGAAGTATTGCCCTCGTTGCCGCAAGCACACGGTTCATCGCGAAACGAAGTAAGTAAGTGTCAAGTGCCAGGTGTCATGTGTCAGGATGCGTGATACGTGACACTGAAACACCTGACACCTTTAGGCCAGTAGCTCAATTGGCAGAGCACTCGTCTCCAAAACGAGCGGTTGAGGGTTCAAGTCCTTCCTGGCCTGTCAAGGGGAACGCTGTCAAATAAGGCAGTGTTTTGGTCTTAAGAAGAAAGAGAAGAAGGAGATCGGCCTTGGCTGAGAAAGCAAAAAAACAAAACGGCATCCAGCGTTACTGGAACGAGACCACTGGCGAACTGCGCAAGGTCTCCTGGCCCACCTGGTCAGAGGCCCGTCAGTTAACCATTATCGTTATTATCGTGATGGTTGGCATGGGTGTTCTACTGGGGTTGGTAGATCTTCTCGGAACCAAGTTGATAAATTTGGCGCTGGGTATCTAATCAAACCATTGAGGTATCATGGACTCGCAGGAATCCGAAGAACAGTTCGAACAAGAGCCGCAGGAATCAATCCTGAATGAATCAACCGAAAAGCCACTGGCTGATTTGGTCGATTCTGCGCGGGTGGACGAACCTGTTCAGGAAACGGAAGCCGCTCAACCTGTCGAGGATGAAGCGGTGGTTGAAGCGCCTGCGCCTGAATCAAAGCCCGTGTCTTCCCCCCGACCGAAATCCGGCCAGCCAGACGAGAGCGAAGCGCCGCCCGAATCCACCGAGCCGGCCTGGTTTGTGATCCATTGTTATTCAGGTTACGAGAACAAGGTTCGCCACAATCTCGAGCAGCGCATCGAGACGATGGGCATGAAGGATAGGATTTTTGATGTCGTCATCCCAACTCAGGAAGAGATCGAAGTGCGGGATGGCAAGCGCCGTACAGTTGAGCGCCACATTTTCCCGGGCTATGTGCTGGTCAATTTAATCCTGAGCGAAGAGTCATGGTATGTGGTGCGTAATACGCCGGGTGTGACGGGCTTTGTGGGAATGGGCAATCTGCCCACACCCTTACGCCCTGAAGAAGTTTCGCAGATCGTCAAGCGCATGGAAGCTGACGCGCCGACGGTGAAGGTGACGTTCAAAGTCGGTGAGCGCGTCCGCATTGTGGATGGGCCGTTCAACGACTTCCGCGGTACAGTATCTGAGATCGATATGGAGCGCACGAAAGTGCGTGTGCTGGTATCGTTCTTCGGGCGTGAGACGCCTGTTGAGCTGGACTTTCTGCAAGTCGAGAAGGCCTAGCCAATAATTTGTAACTTACGTTGACAATGTTCAACGTGGAGTGGAAGGGCGCGTAAAAAATAATCGCCCGCTAAAACCACACCTGTACCTGCGTCCCAGGTGCAGGCAAAGGAGTATATAGAATGGCAAAGAAGTTTAAGGCAATCGTTCGTCTTCAGCTTGAAGCTGGAAAAGCCAATCCGGCGCCGCCAGTTGGTCCGGCCTTGGCTGGTCATGGTATCAACATCATGGCGTTCTGCAAGGAATATAACGCGCGTACTGCAAATCGTCCGGGTGAAGTGCTTCCTGCAGAGATCACCGTCTTCACAGACGGCTCGTTCACTTTCGTGCTCAAGACATCTCCCGCCGCGGTTTTGATCCGCAAGGCGGCGGGCGTGGCAAAAGGTTCGGGTGTGCCGAACAAGGATAAAGTTGGTCAGGTGACGCGCAAACAGATTCGCGAGATCGCAGAAACGAAGATGAAAGACTTGAACGCGATCAGTCTCGATAGCGCGATGAAGCAAATCGAAGGTACAGCCCGTTCGATGGGTATTACTATTGTAGAGTAGTGTGTGGGAGGGCTTCCCGGCCCGTTTGCACCACGGAGGATAATATGCCTAAACAAGGAAAGAAATACAGGGCCTCTCTGGCCAAAGTGGATCTCGATAAGAATTACATGCCGCAGGAAGCGATGGCTCTTGCCAAAGATACGGCCTATACAAAATTTGACGCGAGTGTGGAAATCCACATGCGTACGGCGCTTGATCCGCGTCAGGCCGACCAGCAAGTTCGTGATGTGGTTGTTCTTCCGCATGGATTGGGCAAGACTGTGCGCGTGTTGGTCTTTGCGTCCGGCGAAGGCGCTTCTGCGGCGCGCGCGGCTGGCGCAGATCTCGTTGCCGATGATGATGAGACTTTGAAGAAGATCGAAGGCGGCATGACCGAGTTCGATGTGGCAATCGCCACGCCCGATATGATGGGCAAGGTCGGTCGTCTTGGCCGCGTTCTCGGTCCGCGTGGTTTGATGCCGAACCCAAAGGCCGGTACTGTTGTTCCGCCGCAGGATATGGCGCGTGCCATTAATGAAGCCAAGGCTGGCCGCGTTGAATTTCGTCTCGACAAAACAGCCAATATTCATGTCGTGATCGGCAAGGCCTCGTTCGATACGAAGAAGTTGTACGAAAACTTTGTGGCTTTGATGGATGCTATTGGCAAGGCGCGTCCCTCAGGCGCTAAGGGACTTTATATTAAGCGCATTGTTGTCAATGCTACCATGGGACCGGGGATCAAGATTGATCCAAATGCGGCTCTTTCTGTGGAGGCTTCCGAGTAGAAACCCTTCGATAGACTCAGGGCGAGTACTCGTTACCTATAATAGCAAGCCATTTCGCCGACCCATAGGGTCGCTTCGCTGATGACGGCGGGTGTCCTTCGAGTAAACGTTTTGCTCAGGACTTAATTTCCTGCCCAGGTGGAGACTAATAGCTAATTTCAACTGGATTGAGTTGAAGCCTTTGTGGCGCTAAAAAGTCTTTGCCTGCGTGTGGTAGGTGAATTTCCTACCGGAAATGGCAAAGACTTTTTAATCGAAAGGAGGTGAATACACATTGGCTCTTACTAAACAGCGCAAAGATGAAGTCCTGGCGATCTATCAGGACTGGTTGAAGCGCAGCCAGGCTGTTATTCTCGTGGAATACACGGGCGCGAAGATGAAGGATATGGATAATATCCGCGCGAAAGTCCGAGAATCTGGCGGAGAATTCCACGTCGTCAAGAACACCCTGGCGCGCCGCGCGTTTGCAGATCATGGTATGACCCTGTCCGAGGAAGCTCTTGTTCAGTCTACTGCCGTTTCATTTGCTTTTACGGATCCTGCCTCGACTGCTAAGGCGCTTTCAGACGCGACCAAAGGCATGGAGTTCGTCAAGGTCAAGGGCGGTTTCCTGGCTGGTCAGCCATTGAATGCTGCCCAGGTCAAGGCATTGGCTGATCTTCCGCCGCTGCCGGTTGTCCGTGCGCAATTGCTGGGTGTCTTGCAGGCCCCGGCTGGCAAGCTCGTCCGCACAATTGCCGAACCGGCCCGCTCGCTGGCATCCGTCTTCCGTGCATATTCAGAGAAGGCGCAAGCCGCGGCTTAAGTTTCATGCGGCAAGGTCGTAATGATTGTTAACTATCGAATTAAAAACTAACTAGGAAAGTAAGGAGTTTCTATACAATGGCTGCAAACCTCGAAAAAATAGTTGAAGAATTGAGCGTGCTTTCTGTGCTCGAAGCTG
>JAKAMM010000278.1 GCA_021812905.1 Chloroflexota bacterium
GTTTCGTCTTTGTCGCGCGGAAATAATTCGATGGCTACACCAGATTTTTCCAATTGCTGAAATTCATCTGTCGTGACCGAATCCATATCGCCGATGACAAAGTCAGGAGTCAATCCGAGTGCGAGGACGTGGCGTGTGCCGCCGTCAGCGCAGAGGATGAAGTCGTCGACGCGAATCAAAGCGCGGGCTTTTTCGAGATTGGGCAGGTCGCCGTTGGCAAAGATGAGAATGCGAGACATAAAAAACCATCCTCAGCGGAGGATGGTTGATAATGAAACTATGTTCCCTCCGCTGGTATGAACCAGATCAGGTATTGCGGGTCGAGCGCGATACGCTCCTCTCAGCCTGTACGCAGGCTCCCCGTTCTATTTGGTTGAATGGCTGTAAATATACTCCAAACTTACGGCGTGTCAACCTTTAGCGCACGCACCGCCGCCATTCTTCTTTCATCTGCAATTCACGCGGACTCATGCCCGAATCAATGGCGAGGAAATCGGTCAGCAGGCGGTTGAAACGCGCGGTCTCGTCGATCATTGGGAAGTGGCCGGAGTTTTCAAGACTGATCTGGTGCAGATGCTGTGACATGGACGCGGCATTCTCAATAGGCGGGATCGTCAGCGATGGATCGTACTGTCCGTAGACCAACAGGCAGGGCATGTCAGTCTCGTGGAATTTCTGGAACAAACCATCAGCCGGGAATCCGCTCATGGAGGCTATGATCGCCCGCGGGTCCGATCTGGATGCGTCCGAAAGCGCGGTGGTCACCTTGGGCGTGCGGCTGGAACGCCACTCCACAAATCCAGGCGCAGTGGATGTCTTGAGCTTTACGTTGATTGAGTCGAAATCCATAGGGCAATTGACCGTCATAATGTGATCCACGCTGCCTGGTTGCTGGACCGCAAAATAAAAACCCACCAACCCGCCGAGGCCGTGTCCCACAATGGCAATCTTCTCATCGAGGAAGCAGCTCAATAGCAAAGCTTACTGGATACAAATCTCACTTACCAAACTTGGATAAGATGGCGCGCACGCGATCTGTCAGTTGATCGGGCGCAAAGGGTTTTAAAAGATATTCTTCTGCACCGGCCTCGAGGCCGGTCTGAATTTCAGACTCCTGCCCTTTGGCGGAAAGAAAAACAACGGGAATGTCTTTCAATTCAGAGTTGGCTTTCATGACACGGCA
This sequence comes from Chloroflexota bacterium, assembly GCA_021812905.1. Next base: position 1,184 of record JAKAMM010000278.1, read on the forward strand.
GGCGTCATAACCGGTCATGCGCGGCATACGGACATCCATAAGGATCAAGTCGGGGAATTCGCGCCCGGCCAGTTGCACGGCCTCCTCGCCGTTGGAAGCTGCCACCACTTCATGGCCTGCAAAGCGCAAAGTGAAAGCCACCAGTTCGCGGATATCGGGGTCGTCTTCAGCGATAAGAATCTTTGCCATTGAATATCCTCATTTATCCTTATAGGCTGGGAGTGTGAAAGAGAACGTGCTTCCCTGTCCGGGAACACCCTCGCTCGTCATCCAAATTCGTCCGTTGTGCATTTCAATCAATTTCTCGGCCATCTGTCCGGTTTAGATAATCTTATGATAGACAGTGCGTTCTGGCAACTTCAGCATGCGTTTTGGCGTATACGGGGCAGGCGATGAACCGGCCTTTGGTCTGTTTGCCGGTCGCGGCGGATGTAATGCCTTCGATCTTGGAAACATAAACCGGCGGGAAGATGGTGGAGAAAAAATTAATTTGCCCTTCCATATTTAATCGTTTCTCAAAACGCGCACCGCGACCGAACAGGCCGTACACAACATCGGCAATAAAAATATGCACCTACGAATCAATCGCGATCATGGAGCACAATGGAACTTGAAAGAGCAGGTCGCCGCATTGGTCAGCTATGTAGGTCGGCACGTGGTAGTAACCGATCTCGCGCGATTGCATGTCAACGACCAGCGGCTCCACATCCGCAACCGGACCTTTTAGGTAATATCACAAGTCGGCCAGAGTTGGCTTGCGTAAGGCAGGCATACGTATGTCAGTCTTCAATTCAGTTTCACGCGTTACGTAAGGGGCCAGCACATTGCGTTGATGCAACCATAACGGCACATTTTGCAGGCGCAGATCGCGCCCCGGTTCACAGAACGGCATGGTCGAATTGGGAGTATTCAGGATAACTTTAATCATATCGTGCTAATTATATGGCTCTCTGGGAATCGGCGTGATCAAAATCTTTTGGACACGGAAAAACACGGTTTTTCTATTGCTTTTTCCGTGAGACTCCGTGAAATCCGCAGCATCCGTGTACAAAATCACGGCAACTCCCAATGAACCAATTATATTAGCAGAGTGGACGAGATACACTTGCAGTTTAGTTAGAAAATTGGGGATGATTCAGGAGAGCGGGGTCTTATCAATCACAATCGTACAGGCCGGATCTCCGCGCGCGATACAGGTAATCTCTTCCACGTTGAAAATTTTGCCGCTGCTCAACCAGTACAAAGATTCCTGCAGAAGCCCAACCGCCAGATGACAAACCGGTTCGGTGGTATGCCGCTCCCAGCACAAAGGACAGCGTTCGATGTGCCAGAATAATTCCCCATCTTGTTCTTCGATGCGCACAATTTGATCGGTATGTTTGTTGAACAGGTCGGCAAAGGATTTCGACCCGATGCTGAACTTGGATGAAAGAGGCAGCAGGCGGAATGCCATTTCGGTCAGGCCAAGCATGGAACCGTATTCGCGCAGGCCATATTGGAAACATGCCCGCCCAACCCTCAGGGCCGTCCCGCGTCCGCCCTGCGGACCGTATGCCTGCTCCAGTGATTCCATGAGGCGGCTCACCGTCCCGAAGGAAAAAGTCTTCCCGGAGCGCATCTCCGGCAGATTGTCCAAATGGGAGGCGAAGGAAGCCTGTCGGATGATGGAGTGAGCGCCTGCGCGTCCGAGAACTTCCTCCATGGCCAGCAGGATGATGCGTCCCATGCGCTGAGGGTTGAAGTATTCGGTCATGGCGCGGGAACAGGTTGTGATTCGTCGAGGAAGTTTTTGAGTTTCTGGCTAAAAGCAGCGGGCTCTTCGAGCATCATAAAATGGCCCGCCGCAGGAAAGCATCCGAGGCCCAGTTGTTCCATATAGGTGCTTACTTGCCCGACTCCATTTCTGCCAGGATGCTGTACAGCAATTCAAGCAGAACATCCTTGACCTGTTTCTTGTTAGTGGCGATGCAGGGCAGGAACTTGGTCTTTCGGTCGAGCCGCAGGGCGTGACGCATATCGTCAAGCTCCCAGGCATCGTCCTTATCCTGCTTATTGGCGGCGACGACGAAAGGCGTGGGCGCGTAGGCGCGGAAGGTTTCAAGGATCGAACGCGCCTCGCGGAAGGTTTCGGGGCGGGTCGAGTCAACCAGTACGATGAAGCCGAGCATTCCTTCAGACAGGATCTCCCACATGAAGTCGAAGCGTTTCTGGCCGGGGGTGCCGAACAGATACAAGACCAGGTCTTGGTCCACTGTGATGCGTCCAAAATCCATGGCGACCGTCGTGGCATCCTTGACCAACCGCTCGGCTTCGACGGATATCTTTCGCTCGGTCGCGACCACATCAATTTCACTGACAGACTGAATGAACTGGGTCTTGCCAGCACTGAAAGGGCCTGTGACCACCATTTTGACCATTTGCATAACTTCTGTGTCCTTCCAAAAACAAATTAC
>JAKAMM010000279.1 GCA_021812905.1 Chloroflexota bacterium
ACGTCACTTCCTGCTGGCCGTTGACCCCGGCCTGGACAAGACGCTGCTGTCCTTCGGGCAAAGATTCATTCCTCACTGTTTGCTGGTCGAATGGAATGATCTGTGTTTCGGTTTGGAATTGTTCGATCACACGCGTGAGCCTGATCGAATCGCCATCTTTTAGCACGGTATAAAAAGGCGGCTCGGATTTATCGAGATTGCCCGGGATAAGTCCGGCTTGCTGCAAAGCCTGCATTACCGTGCTCCCAGCAGCCACGCCGATTTGCTGTGTCTTGCCATCAGCAGTGATGGCTACATTGATTTGGCTACGTCCGGCCTGCGCCAGCTGGCAACTCGACAAGATCGGCGACATCAATAGAATCACAAAGAGAACACAAAGAATTCTTTGTGTTCTCCGCGCGGCTTTCTCAAAGTCCATGGTGAATTCCAGCTTTTGTCATTTTTTCACCGCGAAGAGCGCGAAGTACGCCAAGAAAAAAGAAATCTTCGTGCTCTTTGCGGGCTTCGCGGTTCATTCTGTGACTTTGAGAAAGCCATGATGGTGGATGCGGGGGCAAAGCCGTTTGAACCACTGGTATAATCCGAGCGCTATTGGGTTCGACCCACGATCGTCATCACGCCGTCAGCGATGGTGATGCTTTCCAAACGGAAGCCGGTCGCGACGGGTCCGAGCGAGCCGGTGAAAGCTTCCTCCACGGCCGCGCTGACGGCATCATTGAGTCCCTGCGGCGCGGGAAGCGGGCCAAAGTCGGCCTGCGTGATGGCGATCTTGGGCTTGCCCTGATCGTCCACGCTGACGGTCAGCGTAATACTGATGTTGGCGTTGAACATGCCCTGCTGTGCCTTGCCGAAGATTTGCATCTGGCCATTACGCAATTGCACCTGCGGATCAGTGATAAGCGGGTTGGCCTGCGAATCAAGTTTAAATGCAAGGTATGAAGTCAGTTGACTTTCAGTGATCTGCAAAGTCACGGTTCCGGTTTGCGCTCCGTCTGCAATGGCCTGTTTAACTTGATCTTGCAAGCTCTGCACGGCCTCGGTGGAAACCGGGATCGGCGCGTCGGGATAAGCTGGCCCGCCAATAAAGATCGAACAGGCCAGTGTTGCAAAAGCTAATGTACTTAGAGCAATAAAAAAATTTTTCATATTCTTCACTCTCGAAAGGGATTGAACGGGAGTTATTATAGCATGAGCGAAAACGAAACAAACGACCTGCCGCTTTCCGTCCAAATCGAAGGATTGCTTTTCGTGGCGGCTGAACCCGTGGCGACTGCATCTTTGGCCGAAGCGCTGGATGTGACCGCTTCGACGGTGGAGCGCGCCTTGAAGGAATTGGACGAATCTCTGCAGACGCGCGGCCTGCGACTCCAACGAAACGCCGGGCGCGTGCAACTGACCACCGCGCCGCGACTGGCCGGGATCGTCGAGCGATTCCTCGGCCTCGAAGCGACCAGCCGCCTCAGCCGCGCCGCGCTCGAGACGCTGGCGATCATCGCTTACCAACAGCCCGTCACCCGCCCGCAAGTGGACTCGCTGCGCGGCGTCAACTCGGACAGCATGATGAAGAGTCTGATGAGCAAGGGGCTTATTCAGGAAACAGGCCGCACCGACGGCCCCGGGCGCCCGATCCTGTATTCCACCTCGCCGGAATTTTTACAACACTTTGGAATCAACTCGATCACCGAACTGCCCCCGCTCGAACTGCCCGAAGCGGATGATCCACACAATGAGTTGTTGAAGGGATAATCAGTAGATCACGAAAACGTAGTAACGACTTCAGTCGTTCGACTAAAAAGCGACTAAAGTCGCCACTACGAAATCCTTTCGTGATGTACTGAAAAAATAGCAAGAGCGACCTTTCGGTCGCTCTTGCTATATAAAAATTTCTAGGCCTTTATCGCCACGGCGCGGTGATGAGCGTGGTTTCTGCGTCGGCAGAATGGCCGAGCAAAGACAAATGCCAGGCGGTCTCGATGGTCTTCAAGAGCGAGTAATGGCTGTAGGGCGTGTCATCCTGGAAACCATTTTTGACCTGCGGGGAAACCAGGATGGTGGCAACGCGTCCGCCTGCGGCTGGAGGCAAACCACAGCAAGAGTGATCCCCCTGACCTTCGTCCCAGGTAATAACGATCAAATACGACTTGCCATTGACATCAAGAGCAGGCGCAAGCTGCCCCATCAAATTCTTAAGCCAGGCGTCCGAAACGGAGATCGGGCAATCGTGCGCGTCGTTGCACAGGTTGGGGGTGATAAACATGAAGTTCGGCAGCGCACCCGCCGCCAGGTCCAGGGAAAGCTGCGTGAATGGGACGATGCTGCGCGTACAGCGTGTTTTGTCCAGCCGAATCGGTTGGAAGTACATAAAAGGATTATGCTTCATGGCATAGTTCCCGGCTTCTGCGTCCGGAAAACAAGGCGACGGCATGTCTTCCTGATAGGCTTTCCAGGTGCGCCCGCTGGCTTCGATCAGGTCGGGCAGAGAGGCGGCATCCACAATACACTTGGTGCAATCAAAGTTGATGCCAAAAGTATCGCCGCCGACCATCGCCAAATAGTTCGGCAAACTGGGATGCGTCACGGCATAATATTGAGTGAGCAGCGTGTTGGATTTCGCCAATTGGTTGAAGTACGGCATCCCTGAATTGCCAAATATCAAGCCAAATTCCTTGTTCTCGAAAACAACGAGGACGATATGTTCAAAATCCGGGACAAGCGGAACAGGCGTGGCAGTTAAGGTCGGCGCGCCGGTGGGGGTCAGCGTGGGAGGAGACAGAGGCGTATCAGGTACGGGCGAAACGGGAGGGTTATTTATTTGCGCGGCAGGCGCGCAGGCAAAGAGGGTGAAAACAAAAAAACAAGCGACAATGATCAAGCGGCGTAGAGGCATGGAAAGAATCTCCTTTTGAAAAAACTATGACCTATATACAAAATAAAACATTACGTCTTTGCCTGCACTGAGCCGCAGGCACACGTGCAAGCCACTGTTCTTCCCTGCACCGAACGCAGGACGGTGTGCGGCGAAGCAATCCCCACTGCAATTTGGGAGATTGCTTCGGGGAAAAGCGCCCCTCGCAACGACATGAAAGAATTTGCTTACATACCCAACAATTTTCGCAATATTCCAAACATGGAAACACAGGCGGAATTTTGCTATACTGAACGCAGACATTGGCGGGTTACAGACCCGTCCTACGAACACTTAATTTTTGTTCCCGCCGATAGTATACAATCATACCGAAGGAGACGCCAATATGGAAATCCAAATTGTCAGGATCGAGAAACCTGAAGACATCAACTTTATACTCGGCCAGTCACACTTCATCAAAACCGTGGAGGATGTGCACGAAGCGCTGGTCACGAGCGTGCCTGGTATCAAATTCGGGATGGCGTTCTGCGAAGCGTCCGGCAAGTGCCTCGTGCGCTGGTCGGGAACCGATGCAGCCATGATCGAACTGGCGAAGTCGAATGCGCGGGCCATCGGCGCCGGACATTCCTTCATTATATTTCTCGGCGATGGATATTTCCCGGTCAATGTTTTGAATGCAGTCAAGACCCTGCCGGAAGTGGCGCGCATTTTCTGCGCCAGCGCCAACCCGACCGAGGTGCTGGTGGCGCAGACCGAACAGGGACGCGGC
>JAKAMM010000280.1 GCA_021812905.1 Chloroflexota bacterium
CCTCCTGGCGCCTGACCCTCGGGTCCGCCTTGCGCCTGGCCTTGCGCGTACAACTGCTGGCTCAAGGCATGAAAGGCGTTCTGTGCGTCTTCCGTGGCTTTCTTGATGCGGTTTACATCCTCGGTCTGCGCGGCCTGCTTCAAGTCGTTGATCTTTGCCTCGATGTTGGCGCGCTCACTGGCCGGAACTTTGTCGCCCAGCTCACGCAGCGTTTTCTCAAGTTGATAAGACATGTTATCGGCATTGTTTTTAGCTTCGATCAGCTCGCGGCGCTTCTTGTCGTCGGCCTCGTGTTGGCGGGACTCTTGTACCATGCGCTCGATATCCTGCTTATTCAGGTTGGTCGAGGCGGTGATGGTCACCTTCTGTTCTTTGCCAGAAGCCTTATCTTTGGCCGTGACGTGCAGGATGCCGTTGGCGTCAATATCGAAGGTCACTTCTACCTGCGGAACGCCACGCGGCGCAGGCGGGATACCATCCAGACGGAAACGTCCCAATGACATGTTATCGCCAGCCATCGGGCGTTCGCCCTGCAGGACGTGAATGTCCACAGCGGTCTGGTTATCGGCGGCGGTTGAATACGTCTCCGTCTTGCGGATCGGGATGGTCGTGTTGCGCTCTATCATGACGGTCATGACACTACCCATCGTCTCGACGCCCAGCGATAGCGGGGTCACGTCGAGCAGAAGGATGTCCTTGACTTCGCCGCCCAACACGCCGCCCTGGATGGCCGCACCGATAGCGACCACTTCATCAGGATTGACTCCCTTATTCGGCTCTTTGCCGTTTGTCAGGCTGCGCACCAAATCTTGGACCATGGGCATGCGCGATGAACCACCGACCAGTACTACCTCGTTGAGTTTTCCCGCCTCCATGCTGGCATCCTTGAGCGCGGCCTCGAACGGTTTTCGACAGCGGGCCAACAAGTCTTCGGTCATCTGCTCGAACTTGGCGCGGCTCAATTTCAACTGCAAATGTTTCGGGCCGTTCGCATCGGCAGTGATGTAAGGCAAATTGATCTCGGTTTCCATGACAGTTGAGAGTTCGATCTTGGCCTTCTCCGCCGCCTCACGCAGACGCTGTAACGCCTGCCGATCGGCGCGCAGGTCAACGCCCTGTTCCCGTTTGAACTCATCAGCCGCCCAATTGACGATCTTCTGATCCCAGTCATCGCCGCCAAGATGTGTATCGCCGTTGGTGGATTTGACTTCGATCACGCCTTCGCCCACTTCGAGGATGGACACGTCGAACGTACCACCGCCGAGGTCGAAGACCAGGATGGTTTCATTCTTCTTTTTATCGAGGCCGTACGCCAGTGCGGAGGCGGTCGGCTCGTTGATGATACGCATCACTTCCAGACCCGCGATCTTGCCCGCGTCTTTTGTAGCTTGACGCTGGCTATCGTTGAAATATGCTGGAACAGTAATGACAGCCTGGCTCACAGCTTGGCCGAGATAAGCCTCGGCATCCGCTTTGAGTTTGCCGAGTATCATCGCCGAGATTTCCTGCGGGCTATACTCGCGGTTCGTGACCGGGATCTTGACAAGCACATTGTCCGCATTACCGGGGACGACTTCGTACGAAACCATTTTGCGTTCCACTTCCGTCTCTTCATAGTGACGTCCGATGAAACGCTTAATGGAATAAACTGTGTTCTCAGAGTTCACCACAGCCTGACGTTTGGCAGTCTGCCCAACGAGACGCTCACTATTCTTGTTGAACGCCACAACTGACGGGCACAGCCGTCCGCCTTCCGCGGTGGATATAACAGTCGCCGATCCGCCTTCCATGATGGAGACAACTGAATTAGTGGTGCCGAGGTCAATGCCAATGATTTTACCCATAGTTCACACTCCTCAATACATGTTATTGCGAGGACATCCCATACCAGCGGCAGTTTCCCACTGATAATAAGGATTGCCGGCGCCGCATACGGCTTCCCGCAATGGTCTTGGACTTTGCATAGGATACACGAGAGACACTAGAAAAACGTTAACATTTTGTAGAAATTTGGTCAAAAAAATAGCCGCCTCATATCGAGGCGGCCTTGAGTCGCAGTTCGATGCAAATCTTATGGTTGTGAAATCTGTACCCAGTCATAATCGATGGTCGCTGGGACTATTTTCCCGGCGGTTGCGCCTATTCCCACCAACCCTTCCTGCGGCCCTAATTCGGCTCCAACAGTCTTCACAAGTAGATCATTAATGTATAACGATAGGCTGTTGCCGCTGCACACAATGGCAAAATTATTTGTGCCTTTATGAATAGCATACGTAGCGCCATCATAGATTTTGTCATAGGCAGCCGCACCGCCGCCGGACTTCCATTGTCCAAATTTTATTGCATACTGACCGGTGCTATTAATGACAAACTCGTACCAGCCGCTATTTTGGTCATATCGGCAGAAAAAATTGAAACTGTTATCGCTGCCGCCCCGGTTGTCGACACTGGCATCAATTCGTACGTCTTTATAGATCTGGGGAGCATATACAATAGCCGCTTCAAGAGCAGTTTTTGGAATATTGTAAGTAAGCATTCCATTACCTACGCTGGGAGAAAAATCACTGCCATTCCCATTGAACAGTAACACGGACCAGTTATCCGGCGCGGCTGAAAACTCCTCCGTGAAGTACATGGTGGACGCACCTGTCGTTGATGACAGCGTCGTTGATTGCGCCGCAGGGGTATTCGGTACACCTGTGGTTGATGGCTGTGCCGTTAATTGCCCAACAGGTGCATCGGATTTTACTCTGGTAAGGACAATGGGGTCAGTTTGTGGAACCCATATCATCTTATCCCCATTGATATAATTCTTGCTTTTATTGGATGAATCTGTGTTTTCTATAGTCTCCCCGTCAATAACCTTGTACGTGAAGTTCGTCACAGTGTCCTTGCCACCGCTGCTCATGACCATCACAGCCTTGCCATCGGGAGAAAAAGTCATAGTTAGTGTGCCAGTGGAATCCTTCCACTGCCAGGAACCGAGGATATCTGCCTGCAAAATCTGGCCGGTCTTGTCTGTAGCCGAAGTGGAACTTATTTTCGTCCGCACAACACTGACATCATTCTTATCGACGTCGGTCATCGTATTTCCGTTGATATAGATCTTGTCTGTTAAGATATCGCCGGATACTGGTGTGAATTCAACCGTCTCCTGATCAATAATTTTGTAGGTGTAGTTGTATTTCTGGTCGCCAAGAGTATAGACCAATTTCCCATCTGGATAAAAGGTTACGATTGCGTTATTACCATTCTCGAGCCATGAGCCAAGAAGTTTTTCCTGCAGGGTTGGAATCGGTGTGCTCGTAGAGGTACTGGTTGCTATGGGCGTGGGTGTTCGCGTGGAGGTGCTGGTTGGGGGTATGGAAGTAGCGGTTACAACCAGCACGACCGGTGTCGGTATTGATAGGCTGCAGGAGGTCAATCCAACAATCAGAACAAGACCGGCCAGAAAAGAGAAGGGTGTAAACGCCAGATTCTTCATTTTTTCTCCTATTATTTTCGGCAAAATAATCCGTTTGGCGCGCTTGCCAGTTAATTTATACAACATAATTGTGAAAAAATCTACTGGTAAAATACATCATTCATCAGAAAAATCCTATTTTCCACATTGCAGCGGCGGGAATATAAAC
>JAKAMM010000281.1:0-2513 GCA_021812905.1 Chloroflexota bacterium
ATCCGATTGGCACGGGAACAGGCCATAAACTCCCTGCGGCTTCAGCCACTTGTAACGCAACGCGTCCTTCGTCATCTTCTGCAAACGCGCGTCAAATTCGGCCTTGAGCTTTTCCCATTCCGCGCCGTGTGAATTTTTCGCACCCCACGAGAGACGATATAACTCGTTGATGTTGAGGTGCTTCAACACCATCTCGAGCGGCATATCCTTGACAACACGCGCGCCCCACTTGGATGGATGATTAATCGGCGCGGGGACAATGTTGGAAGGTTGGAAGGTTGGAAGGTTAACAGGTTTAGCGGAGGCGCGGCCCATCTCCATGTCCGCGTCCTTGTGCATTTGTTCGAGCAGGGCGGGCTTGCGATTCGGGTCAATCAACTGATCCATCGTTTCAAGACCTTCGAAGGCGTCCTTGCAATAGAAGACACCAGGCTCGTGGGCAATGCCATCTTCCGCAAACAGGATGCGTCGTCCAAAGCGACGGTTAATTGCCGCACCGCCGACGAGCACGGGGAATTTCAAGTTGCGGCGATGCAGTTCATTGATAATCAGCGGCATTTGCTTTGATGTGGAAACGAGCAATGCAGAAAGTCCAATTGCAGTGGCGTTCGCTTCGACAGCTTTGGTGATAATTGTTTCAGCGGGAACCTGTTTGCCAAGATCGATCACGGTATAACCATTGTTGGCGAGGATGGTCTTGACCAGATTCTTCCCAATGTCGTGCACATCTCCATAAACAGTAGCAATGACGACCGTGCCTTTGGTGACACCTTCCACTTTCTCAAGATAATTCTCAAGATGGTTGACGGTCTTCTTCATTACTTCAGCGGATTGAAGCACGAAGGGCAGGATCAACTCGCCCGCGCCAAATTTGTCTCCCACTTCTTTCATGGCGGGGAGCAGCACGTTATTGAGAGTATGAACGGCTACTTCATGTTTTGTTGGAGAACCTTTCGAAGGTTCTGAACCTTCGAAAGGTTTAGCACCGCGATTGATGATCTCATCAATATCATCTTCGACGCCTTCTTTGTGGCGATGGACGATGGACCAGTGCAAACGCTGTTCGGGCGTCATGCCTTCGGTGGGATTGGACGCGGCGGCTTGTTCAGTCGGCGTGACCTTTTCGTAGAATTCAATGTAGCGTTGCAACGCATCCTTGCGGCGGTTGAAGAGCAGGTCTTCGGCGAGGTCTTTTTCTTCCTGCGGAATATCGGCATACGCAGTGACGTGGGCGGGATTAATGATGGCCATGTCGAGGCCGGCCTGGACGCAGTGATGGAGCATGATGGAATTAAGCACAGGCCGCGCGTGCTGTGCGAGGCCGAACGACAAATTGCTTACGCCAAGCGACGCCATCACGCCTGGCAGGTTTTGTTTGATGAGGCGGATGCCTTCGATGGTCTCGATGGCAGAGTTGGCAAATTCGGGGTCGCCTGTGGCGAGAGTGAAGGTCAGTGTGTCGAAGACGAGCGCTTCAGGCTGGAGTCCATGCTCGTCCACGGCGATATCATAAATGCGTTTGGCGACCTCGAGTTTTTTCTCGCGGGCTTTTGCCATGCCGTTTTCGTCAATTGTCAAAACAATTACGGCGGCATTATGAGTTTTGGCGAGAGTGAAAATCTTATCGGCTTTGGCGCGGCCCGATTCAAGATGAGTTGAATTAATCAAACATCGTCCAGGCGCGGTCTTGAGCGCGACCTCGAGAACATCGAGTTCAGTGGTATCTATCACGAGCGGGACGTCCACGCCCATCTCAAGTTTCTTGACGACCTTGCGCATGAGTTCCACTTCGTCGGGACGCTCAGTGACGGCGCAGGAAATGTCGAGGGCGTGCGCGCCGAATTCAACTTGTTCGCGGGCGACTTCCAAAATGCCATCGTAATCTTCTTCGAGCAGGAGCCGCTTGAATTTGCGCGAGCCTTGCGCGTTGCATCTCTCGCCGAGCAGGGTTGGCGGAGGATCCTGTCGCATGGAGATGGCCGACATGGCGGAAGCAAGCTGAGGCGTAGAATGAAGCGGTCGGTCAGGATGTGGATGCGCGTTCAATTTATCCACCAACAATTTCAAATGCGCGGGCGTTGTACCGCAGCATCCGCCCACGACCGAAATGTTGTACTTGGTCACGAATTCATACAGGTCGTTCGCGAACGGTTCGGGCTCGAGCGGATAAACGGCCTGACCATCAACATTCAATGGAAGTCCCGCATTGGGAATGCACGAAACCGGCAGCGTGGAATTTTCGCCGAGGATGCGGATGGGCTCGCGCATGTGCTCGGGGCCGGTGGAGCAGTTGAGGCCGATGACAGCGATGCCCATGCCTTCGAGGATGGCGAGCGCGGCGTTGACGTCGGTGCCGAGCAACATGCGGCCGGTCGTGTCGAGCGTGACCTGAGCCTGGATCGGCAAATAAATTTGAGTCTCGTCGAAGGCTTTGTGGATGCCGGTGATGGCGGCTTTGACTTCGAGAATGTCCTGCGAGGTTTCGATGAGCAGGAGGTCGACTCCGCCGCGAA
>JAKAMM010000281.1:2523-3593 GCA_021812905.1 Chloroflexota bacterium
ATCAGACCGATCGCCTGCTCGCGAAAAACATCGGCGAGTTCATCGAAGCTGACGTTGGACAGTTCGGGGTCATTCGCGGATGGAAGTTTGCCGGAAGGTCCGATGGAACCGGCGACAAAACGATTTTGGATTTCCGATTTTTGATTTTTGATCTGTGAATATTCGTCTGCCAGTCGTCTTGCCAAACGCGCGGCGGTTTCGTTGATCTCGATCACGCGGTCTTGCAAACCGTATTCCTTCATCGTGATGCGGTTGGAACGGAAGGTGTCGGTCTCGAGCACGTCCACGCCGACTTCGAGGAAGGAGCGATGGACTTTCTCCACGGCTTCGGGATACGAGATGACGAGATAGTCATTGCATCCGTTGTATTGTTCGCCGCCAAAATGTTCGGCGGTGAGATGCTGGTTTTGCAGGCTGGTGCCCATCGCGCCGTCGAAGACGAGGACTTTCTTTTCGAGGGCGTCGAGGTATTTTCTGTTTGTATATTTTCGGTTCATGTTGCTCCTGAATTATTCTTATATTCTTCGATAAATTTATTTGCTGCAGACATCATTGCTTGATAATCATCTTGCGAATTTACAAAACCTGACCATAATTCGTGAAGTTTCAAATCTTCTCCATGAAGTACGATGGTTTTGTTTGAATTTTCGTCATCACTTAGCATAACAAGGTATTCAACCAAATTTCCAGCTTCGACTTTGTCAAATCTTTCGAGCCTATAAGCAGAAAAATGTTCTCCCTTATAACTCCATCCATTGTCATAAATCCATTTATCTTGTTCTCGTGCATATTTGTCAAATTTGTTATGGTCTGAAAAAATGTTTTCCATATTCAGACTTCCAATCCTTGCGCATCTTCCGGCGCGGGGTGGTCAGACCCCCGAGTTCTTGGAGAACTCGGAGGTCTTGAAGCCGGTCAGCTTTGCTCACTTCCACGGATTCACAATCTCCGCACTCGAGTCTTCAAAGTCGCTGACATTGCGCGTGACCAAGGTCATCTTTTTCGACAGTGTGGTCGCGGCGATAAGGGAGTCAATGGCAGGCATGGCCTTGCCAGTTGATTCAAGGCGC
>JAKAMM010000282.1 GCA_021812905.1 Chloroflexota bacterium
TTCTCAGCCTAACTGTTGAAGGCAAGCTGGTGGATGGATTCGAGGGGCTGGATGTCGGCAACCGGCTGCGCGTGAAATTAACATCTGTTGACGTTCAGCAGGGATTTATCGATTTCAAGAGAGTCAACTCATCAAAACACTGATGCGGAAATGTACGCATCCGTTTTCAAAATAGAAAAGGATAAAACCCATGAAAAAGCAAGCGGGTTTGTGGATTGATCATCGGAAAGCCATTGTTGTGCTTGTTACTGATGCAGGCGAAGAAATAAAGAAAATTACATCTGGCATGGAAAAACACGTCCATTTTACGGGTGGTAATGGCTCACAAGAAGGCTCATCAGAGGATGTGCGAGATCGTCAATTTGGAAACCATCTCAACAGCTACTACGATCAAGTTATTGCTATGATTCGCGATGCAGACTCCATCCAAATCTTTGGGCCGGGTGAGGCCAAAGGCGAGCTCGAAAAACGTCTTGAGAGCGAAGGTCTCAAAGCACACATCCTTGCCATTGAAACCGTAGACAAGATGACGGATCGCCAAATTACAGCAAAAGTTCGAGAGCGTTTTCCGGCTTAAATCTTGTTATACAATTAATGAAAACCACCTGCCGCTGAATTGCAATCTTGCGGCAGGAATGTTATTTGCGGAGAAATGAATGGGCCTGCCGAAAAACACGTTGAGCACTGCAGGAAATCTCACTGGCGGCAATAAGCCAAATATCTCCGATTACTTATTGGAAATGGCGCGCAAAGAATCGGATGCTGTTTTGAAGGAGCTTGAGTCGCAGTCAAGCGGCTTGAGCGCGGCCGCGGCCGAGGCCCGCCTCAAACGCGACGGATTGAATGAGATCGCGCGCGAAAAGCACCAATCACCTCTGATGCGACTGCTGGATAACGCCAAGAATCCACTGGTTATCTTGCTAACGGCGCTGGGAGTGCTTTCGTATTTAACCGGTGACCTGCGTGCAACGATTGTCATTTTCGTGATGGTCTTGCTCGGTATCGTACTGCGTTTCTATCAAGAGATGCGCGCAGATAACGCCGCGGAAAAACTCAAGGCCATGGTCAACACCACCGCCACTGTGGTACGCGATGGCAAAGATGTAGAAGTCCCGCTCAAGATGCTGATACCGGGCGACATCATCCGCCTGGCAGCTGGGGACATGGTGCCTGCCGACGTGCACGTGCTAACCGCCAAGGATCTGTTCATTAACCAGGCGGCGCTCACAGGCGAGTCAATGCCCGTTGAGAAGAAAGCAGCCCCAACGTCCGGAGAGATTCGAAATCCGCTCGAGTTGCCGAACATCTGCTTCCTCGGGTCAAATGTCGAAAGCGGAACTGCATCCGCTGTGGTTGTCCACACCGGAGATAAAACCTATTTTGGTTCGTTGGCTGCCAGCATTGTGGGACAGCGCGAACTCACCAGTTTTGATAAAGGCGTTAATAAATTCACCTGGTTGATGATTCGTTTTATTGCCGTGATGGTTCCCGCCGTTTTCCTGATCAATGGGTTGAGCAAGCACAATTGGTTGGAAGCCTTCCTGTTTGCTATGGCAGTGGCCGTTGGGTTAACGCCTGAGATGCTGCCAATGATCGTGACCGTTAACCTATCTAATGGCGCTCTGGCAATGGCGCGCAAAAAAGTAATTGTCAAGCGTCTGAACGCTATCCAGAATTTCGGCGCGGCAGATGTGTTGTGCACCGACAAGACCGGCACTCTCACTCAGGGCAAGATCGTGCTCGAAAAGCATTTGAATGTGCATGGCGATGAAAGCGAGCGCGTCCTTGAATATGGGTATATGAACAGCTACTACCAGACCGGCCTCAAAAACTTGATGGATGAAGCCATCCTCGAGCATGGTCACCTGGAAGAAGACCTCAAGGTGAAAACAGATTTCCATAAAATCGACGAAATCCCCTTCGACTTTCAGCGGCGGCGCATGTCGGTCATTGTGGAGGATAACCAGAACCAGCATATTTTGATCTGCAAAGGTGCGGTGGAAGAGATCATGCGTCTTTCTCCGCGTGTGGAAGTCGAAGGCAAAGTGCTGGATGTAACCCCGGAGCACGATGCCCACCGCAAGTTGCTTGTGCAGGATTTGAATGCGCAGGGCTTCCGCGTCGTTGCCGTGGCGTATAAGGTCATGCCAGGCGACAATGACGAACCGCACTATGAGATGAAGGATGAATCTGGCCTGACTCTGCTTGGATATCTGGCCTTCCTTGACCCGCCCAAGGATTCTGTTATGGAAGCCCTGAAGCGGCTGAAAATGCTGAACGTGGATGTAAAAATCCTGACCGGCGATAATGAGATCATCACTGCTTATATCTGCAAACAGGTGGGCATGCCAGTGGACAAGATTCTGCTTGGTTCGCAAATTGAAAATATGAACGAGGCAGAATTAGGTGAAGCAGCTAGCACGACCAATATTTTTGCCAAGTTGGCCCCCGCGCAAAAGGAACACATCATCCATGCCTTGCAGAGCAAGGAGCATGTGGTCGCTTTCATGGGCGATGGTATCAACGATGCCCCAGCCTTGAAAGCTGCCGATGTGGGAATCTCCGTAAACAGTGCTGTGGACATCGCCAAGGAATCATCCGATATCATCTTGCTGGAAAATAGTCTGCTGGTGCTGGAACAAGGTGTAATGGAAGGCCGCCGCGTTTTTGGCAATATCATCAAGTATATCAAGATGGCGGCCAGTTCCAACTTCGGCAACATGTTCAGCGTAGTGGGAGCCAGCGCCTTTCTGCCCTTCCTGCCCATGCTGCCGATCCAGGTGCTGATCAATAATCTGCTCTACGATTTTTCGCAGACGACCATCCCCACCGACCAGGTGGACGCAGATTGGTTGACTCAGCCTCGCAAGTGGACCATCGAAGAGATCCAGCGCTTCATCATCTTCATCGGGCCGATCAGTTCGATCTTCGATTACGCTACATTCTTTATTATGATCTATGTCTTCAATGCCTGGAATAATCCCGTGCTTTTCCACACCGGTTGGTTTGTGGAGTCGCTTTTCACACAGACGTTGATCATCCACGTCATCCGTACCGACAAAATCCCGTTCATTCAGAGCCGCGCCAGTTGGCCGCTGATTTTCACCTCGATCATCATCGTCGCGGTCGGCGCGTGGCTGACAGTTTCTCCGCTGGCCGCCACGCTTGGATTTGTGGGTCTGCCTCCGCTTTATTGGCTGATCCTGGCGGGACTGCTAGTCTGCTACGTGCTACTGACGCAGGTGGTGAAGGTCTGGTTCTATCGTCGGTATGGTGTATAACAATTTTTTGTATCCCGGCCAGTATTTCCTGATGAGAACAACTCACTGACCCTCGTCCTGCAACCGGCAAAATTGCCGTATCTCCCCAACGCGCATATCGGCGTTGCAAACGATATCGGATGCTCCATGACAGGAGAAGCGCTTGTTTTGAATATCGCGTGCGGCCTGGACTCTTGCTCGGATCGTTTCGGACATTTCGCCTGCTCTATTCCCGCTCAATTTCTCGTAATCCACACGCGGCACTTCAATGTGAATATCAATACGGTCAAGCAAAGGTCCGGAGATTCGCTTTTGGTATTTCGTTACA
>JAKAMM010000283.1 GCA_021812905.1 Chloroflexota bacterium
CATGTCGACCGCAAAAAATACCTTCCCAATCAAATTGCTTGTTGTATATTATGCAGGCTTGTTTGTTTGGTTGAGTACCTCGGCCATGCACATCCCGGACGGTTATCTTAGCCCCATCACATCGCTTGTTATGTTCCTGCTTGTGCTGCCCTTCTGGGTGATCGGCGTTCGCAAGATCCGCGAGACGATGAATGCTCGCAGCGTGCCATTGATTGCTTTGGTGGCGGCTTTCTCATTCGTCATCATGATGTTCAATGTCCCATTGCCTGGCGGGACAACGGGACACGCGGTGGGCGCGGCCTTGGCGGCTATCGTACTCGGCCCGGAAGTTGCCACCATTGCGGTTTCGATTGCCCTGATCATCCAGGCCTTTTTCTTCGGCGATGGCGGGATTCTGGCGATTGGAGCAAATTCTTTTAATATGGCGGTGATCATTCCGTATGTCAGCTTTGCCATCTACCAGATGTTCTCAAAAAATATGCCGTTGACTTCAAAACGCCGTGTGATCGGCGCGGCAGTGGGTGGCTGGGTCGGTGTGACGGTGGGCGCTTTTTTCGCAGGAGTTGAGTTTGGGATTCAGCCTTTGCTGTTCAAGGCGGCAGATGGATCACCGCTCTATGCGCCGTTCCCGCTTTCGGTGGCCGTGCCCGCGATGGTCATTCCTCACATGTTGGTCGCATCGGTGGTGGAGGGAGTTTTGACAGCGTTGGTCGTGGCTTATTTACAGCGATCCAATATCAGCGTGCTTGAAGCGGCGGAGAAACCAAATTTGATCGGCGAGGTGGGCGGGTTCCAAAATCTGCGTGTGCTGTGGATCGGCCTCTTCGGTTTGATCGTCGCGGCGCCGCTTGGTCTGTTGGCTCCGGGAACAGCCTGGGGCGAATGGGGCACGCGGGAATTGAGCAAAATGGGACTTGGTTCCGTTCCGGCCGGCCTCGAAAAATTATCGGGTCTGTGGGGAGCGCCGCTGGCTCGATACAACCTGCCCGCATTGGGCAACGCCAATTTGGGATATATTCTTTCGGCTTTTGTCGGGATTGGCATAACTGCTTTGATCGTTTGGTTGTTCACGCTCTTGCTGACATCTACAGCGAAAGCCAGGAAACCAGATAGATAGAAAGATAATTGGGGTGGTTCTGGTACATACCGAAACCGCCCCAAAACTGGATATGGAAATCACATCAGCGTCCAAGCATAGACACAAAGAAAGCCGTGTATTGGAACATACACTTCACGGCATCTCGGAGACTTTAGAGCGCGCCCTCTTTGCCGAAGAGATCAGCGCACGTCCCGGACTGTTCCAATCTCTTGACCCGCGCGTAAAAATCATCTCGGTGCTGGCTTTGTTGCTTTCGGTTAGTCTTTCACGCAGTCTGTTCGTGATTGCCGGAATTTATCTGCTGACCTTGATTTTCGGTCTGGCCTCGGCGATTCCGGCTGGCTTCTTTGTCAAACGTGTTTGGCTGGCCCTGCCGTTCTTCACAGGTATGATTATTTTGCCTGCTTTGTTTATCACACCTGGTCCGGCCTTGCTGCACTTGCCGCTTGGTTTGGTCATCACACACACAGGCATGACCACTTCGCTTTTTTTACTTTTGAGAGTCAGCACATCTGTATCTTTAACTTTGCTGCTGATCCTCACAACGCCCTGGAATACTGTTCTCAGCGCCCTGACTGTGTTGCGCGTGCCGGATGTTTTTATTCTTATTCTCGGCATGACCTATCGTTACATCTATTTGCTGCTGCATACAGCCAATGACATGTTTCTTTCCCGGAAGAGTCGAATGGTCGGGCACCTGGATAGCGCTGAAGACCGCCGCATGATGGCCGCCATCAGCGGTACATTGCTGAGCAAGTCGCTTAACCTGAGCAGTGAAGTTTATCTCGCCATGCAGTCACGCGGTTTTCGCGGCACGATGGTCACCTTGAAACCTTTCAAGATGCAAGTCCACGATTGGCTATGGTTAACGGTATTTTTTGTGCTTGCGTCACTGGCTGTTTTTCTTGGCCGTTAGTTATAAAGGATAGTATTTTGGAACCCGAAATTGTTTTTGACCTCAAACAAGTTTCTTTTGCTTATGATGGTATACAACCCGCACTAGAAAATATTAATTTAACGGTCCAGACTGGTGAATGTGTGGTGATTCTTGGCGCAAATGGGAGTGGCAAGAGCACACTGCTAAAATTGCTGGATGGTCTTTATTTCCCAACTCAGGGAGCCATTTGCGCTTTTGGAAGTCCTTTGACCGAAGATGCACTGCGCGATGATGAATACAATTTTGCCTTCCGTCGACGGGTCGGCCTGGTCTTTCAGGATTCAGACGTTCAACTTTTTTCTCCCTCTGTTTTGGATGAAATTGCCTTCGCCCCGCTTCAGCTCGGACTTTCGCGGGCTGAGGTCTCCCAACGTGTGGACTCCGCACTGGACACTCTCCGCATCGAGAAACTGCGCGACCGCGCGCCGCACCGTTTGTCCGGCGGTGAGAAGCGGCGTGTGGCGCTTGCCTCCATCCTGACGCTCGATCCCGATGTCTGGTTGCTGGACGAACCCACCACCGGCCTGGATCCGCGCAGTCAGTCGTGGCTCACAGAATTTATCCTCCAGCAACGAAGAATTGGGAAGACGGTCATTACCGCCACACACGATTTGGATATCGCTGAAAAGATCGCCACAAAAATACACGTTTTTGACGAAGAACATCGCATCGTTGCTTCAGGCCAGCCATCCGAGATTTTATATGACCATGATCTATTGCATCGCTGCAATCTCGTCCACTATCATTTGGAAACTGACAAGCAGCCGAAACATAACCATTGATCTTGAATCAAAAGCGCCGTTGATGTTTTCAGCGGCGCTTTTTGATTCGACTTATTGCTAATTAAAGCCCCGCGGCCTTTTTCAAAGCGGCGGCCTTGTCTGTCTTTTCCCAGGGGAATTCGATGTCATCGCGGCCAAAGTGTCCGTAGGCGGCCGTCTTGCGATAGATCGGGCGGCGCAGATCCAGGTCGCGAATGATGGCGCCCGGGCGCAGATCGAAGTATTCGCTGACCAGCGCGGCGATTTTTTCGTCCGCAATTTTGCCGGTGCCGAATGTCTCGACGTTGACCGAAAGCGGGTGGGCCACACCGATAGCGTACGCCACCTGAATCTCGACTCGGTCAGCAAGCCCGGCCGCAACCACATTCTTTGCGGCGTAACGCGCAGCGTAGGCGGCAGAGCGATCCACCTTTGTGGGGTCCTTGCCGCTGAACGCGCCGCCGCCATGACGTCCCATACCGCCGTAGGTATCCACGATGATCTTGCGGCCGGTCACGCCCGCGTCGCCCATGGGCCCGCCGATGACGAAACGGCCGGTGGGATTGACGAAGATTTTCAAATCGCGGTCAACCATGTCTTTTGGCAGGGTTGGATTGATAATATTTTCCATCACCTGTTCTGTAATTTCGGCATGTGAAATATCCGGGGCGTGCTGAGTGGAGATCAGCACCGTATCGATGCGTTTCGGTTTGCCGAGCGAATACTCGACCGTAACCTGGCTTTTGCCATCCGGGCGCAGCCAGGGCATCGTGCCGTTCTTACGCATC